>JAYTXB010001205.1:0-1504 GCA_043743205.1 Schlesneria sp. | reverse complement strand
TCTTTGAGTTCGGGCAGGTGTTCGAGTGACTCGCCGATCTTGGGGAACTGCCCATTCAGACTGAGGACTCCGCCGAACCAGTCCGGTTGTCGCAGCATTACTTCCACGGCAGCAGTCGCCCCTCGACCGAAGCCCGCGAGATAGATCCGTTCGCTGTGAATGTGGTACTCGCGTCTCAACGAGACCGCGACAGCGCGGACATCTTCCACGAGCGACGTAACACGGACTTCATCGAGTGCCCAGCCGTGACCGCTTTCTAAATTGGTGTTGCCACGCAGTGCAACACCGATGTAGTTCCGGTTGCTGATCTGCGGCATGACACGGCGGAGGTCCGCTTCCGAACCACCTTCATCGTGAAACCACATGACGAGCGGGTACGCGTACGCAGGTTCATAATTTTCCGGAAGATAGACTGCGTGAGGCTGCTCGCAACCCTTGGCCTCTTTCGCCGGAAGTAATTCGGGATTCGCATCGAGTAGTGTTTCGAGCAATTCCAATATCTCGGGATGCGACGGCCAGCGTTGCTCGTCTTCGGTGTCGTGCTGTTGCTGCTGATCCTGTGCGTGAGCCTCTTCCATTTCGCTAGGCTCATTGCTGTCCGTCAGCGCGGCGCGGGTCAGGTCGACCATGCGTCGAGCACAAGCAAAGTCACTGGCGAAACGCCCCGCTTGTTCGGCAGCGCCATCAAGAGGTGACTCGAAAGCGTCGTCCGACTGCGAATCGAAATAGGATCGTTCGGTCATGTCCGCGAACCTCCTTCAGTCCCATCGCACGAGGCGATCGGAGTGGGCTTGTTACCCGGTGACGGTCAGGGTCGCTCTCGTGAACGATTGACCGGGGCTTGTGTGTCTGTCACCACCGACCGCTCCGCAGTCGTTAACGCAGATCCTGTTCATCCAACACCGCGACAATGTCACGGATCTCCGATATCGGAAAATGAGTTCCGGGACACTCGGTCGGCTTTACGTCACCGTGCCCGACGATTTGTGTCGCACCAATCTCATATTCTTTCGCAAGCACTCGCACCAATCGTTTGACCGACGCCAACTGAGCCTTCGTCGGGGAACTCTCTTCAAAATTGCCAACCAGCACGATACCAATCCCGTGCTGGTTGTAGTCGGAAACTCCCGCGTGCGCTCCCTGCATCTGCTGCTTCCAGCGGAAGGTCGGCTCGATGTCGCCATCGTCCATCCCCTGACCATTGCCAATCACGAAGTGGTAGCCGATTCCCAACCACGGGTTGCCGCTCTTATCCTTGTTCTTTAAGTGTGACTCATGAATGGATTCGACATCGCCGCTATTCGAGGCCGTGTGATGTAGCACCAAGTATTTCCACTCGCGGAGCGCCGCATCCGGCTTCCAGGGATTGTCTCTCGTGATCGGAGTAACCGTTGGAGTTTCCGGGACCATTGAGGGAGGCAGAGTCGAAGGCGGGCTGATCGGCAACGGAGTGACAGGACCCGTTCCGGCGGGCCATCCGGGCCGACCAATCGAAGTCGAGGGA
>JAYTXB010001204.1:0-4311 GCA_043743205.1 Schlesneria sp. | reverse complement strand
GCACCTACGCGGCAATGACCTCCGCGATGGATGATGCCGTCGGCGCGGTGTTGAACAAACTCGAAGCGGCGAAGGTCGCAGACAACACGCTGATCTTCTACTTCTCCGACAACGGCGGTCCCGCAGTGAACGGCTCCAACAACGGAGCACTCCGAGGCCACAAGGCTCAGACGTTGGAAGGAGGCATCCGCGTGCCGTACTTCGTCCAGTGGAAGGCCAAGCTCCCGCAGGGGATCGTGTACGAACAGCCGGTCATTCAACTCGACATCCTGCCGACGGCTCTCGCCGCCGCAGGTGTCGCTGTGGGTGCGGAATCGAAGTTGGATGGAGTCAATCTGTTGCCGCATCTGCTGGGTGAGATCAAAGTCGCACCCCACGAGGCGCTCTACTGGCGATTCGGTGCGCAGACGGCGATCCGTAGGGGAGATTGGAAGCTCGTCAAACACGGTCAGTCTCAGTCGGCTGAACTCTACAACCTGTCACAGGACATCGGCGAAACGACCGACCTCGCCCGCGCTCAACGCGACAAGTTCGCGGAACTCGACACCGCTTGGAAGAAGTGGAACAGCGAACTGGTCGAACCGACTTGGGGGCAATCCCGCGTGAAAACGGGCCAGGCCAACAACAACAAGAATCGCAAGAAGAAGGCGGCCAACTGACGCAGCGATGAGGCGCGAACTGGCGAAAGTCTCCCGCCCCCCATTCGGCGCGGGACTCCTGACCCCGCCGAAACGGCCGACCGAAGGTCTCCTCTTCGATTTCCAGTGCAACCCACAAACGAGGTCGAAGGATTTCACCATTTCTTCCTCACCGCTTAACACAACATCTCGACGATCCCGTTCGCACTGGCCAGCACCTTCGTCGGCCAGACAACTTCTCACATGGAGACTCATCATGCGTCGGCACTTCGCGTTCATGGTTGTGATTATCGCGGCACTCGGATCGGTTGGTTCTGCCTGGGCGTGGAACGATGCCGGCCACCTGATCGTCGCGCGCATCGCTTGGGAAAGATTGAACGAGTCGCAACGTGCGAAAGTCGTCACGCTATTGCAGGCGCACCCGCATCGAGACGAGTTGCTGCTGAAGAACCGTCCCGCCGAAGTGACCGACGACGAGTGGATGTTCATTCGAGCCGCCGTTTGGTGCGATCACGTGCGCCCGCCTCGCAACTACCCGCGTGAGCAAGTCGCTACGCACTCGATTTACAAGTTTCATAGAGGTCCGTGGCACTACGTCAACTACCCGTACAAGGCGGGGCAAAGTCAGTCGGCTCTGCCCGCTCAGCCGATCCCTGGTGAAGGGCCGAACGCGACCAACATCCTCGAACAGCTCGACCTGTCGATGCAGGTTCTCACCCGTGAAGCCGCCTCCGATCCAGGTCGCGACGCCGACGTGACCGATGCGCAGAACAAGGCCGTGCGTCTCTGTTGGCTCTTCCACTTGATCGGCGATCTGCACCAGCCACTGCACACTGCGACGTTGGTCGATGAACAGAAGTTTCCGACCGGCGCACACTCCGATTTGGGTGGCAACCTCATCGGCATCCGCTCGCACATCGGGGCACCGCCTTACAAACTGCACGCCTTCTGGGACGATCGACTCGGCACCGACTCGCACTTTCCCACAGTGAAGGCTCAAGCCGAATGCCTCGCGCGCAACCCGCACTTTGCCGACGGACAGCTTCCCGAGTTCGCGCAGCATCGCAGCTTCGAGTCTTGGGCGGCCGAGAGCTATCTCGCGGCGAAGACCAACGTCTACCGAGACGGTCACTTGGAATTCGCGCTGTGGGACGACTATGACCAACGCCGCATCATGGCGGACGACGTTCCGATCCTGCCGCAGGGTGCCGAAGCCAAAGCCAACACGCTCGCCCGCCGCCGCGTCGTGTTGGCCGGATACCGACTCGCCGAGAAGCTCAAGCAAATCGTCGAACCGTGAACTCCCCCCGTAAGGCGAGCGGCCAAAAACTGCTCCTATAGGAAGGGCACTCTTGCCCGTCCTGTTTTCGGTCTTCACACCAAACGAACAAGAGCGTCCATCCGACGCGATGGTACGAAAACTCCCGCGGCGCGCCTGATACAGACGTGCTGGAGTCGGGGTTGGTTCTATGCGGCCCGTCGTTGCGGTGTTTGCTGTTTCGACGGGGCGTCGCTCAGCACCCACCAGGTACGGTCGGTCTCATCCCACGGGAGCGGTGCGATGCTAGGACGTGGCCAGTGAGCAAGCGGTGTCGGATCGAAAGGTGTGGTGATGTAGGGAGAACTCGCGCGACTGCTGATCTCTTCGGCCAGCAGCGGTGCGAGAACAAACGGGGCGGGACCGGCCGTCGTGACATTGCCCGCACAGAACACCGAGACCGCATCGCTCCGCGAGTCGGCGTCGAGGCCACACTCGACGCGGTCGAGGTGGTACGTAGACCACTCAACCTGCGCCAAGTCGAGCATCGGCACGATGCGATGCAGTTCCAGACGCATGCGCTCGGCCTGTTGCTGAGGTTCTTGCTTTGAACCGTCCATGGCGAGACTGCCGCCGATTTGCCACACAGTTCGTCCATGATGGTCAATGTCCGAAGTCACCGTGATGATCGCTTTTCCGGATTCGAGACAGTGGCCATTGAGCAGCGGCAGGCTTCCCCGTGCAAGAACCATGTGCAGCGGACGGGCGGAAGGGATCTCAGCAATCAACCCGACAGACCTGCGCAAACGCGCATTGTCATCTCCTGCCGTGAAGATGATCTGTCGCGGCCTCAGTTCGAGAAGCTGGCCATCAGCGGGAGACGTGAGCTGAATCGCGTCCACTTCTCCAGGACTATTCAGTCGGAACGTGAGCCCCCGCTGGGCGTCGATTTTCAGTAAGCGATCGCTGTACTGAGTCGCCAAGTCGATGATGAAACTCGCGGGGCAGAGAACTTGGTCAGGTAGCCGCCAAACCGACCCGGCCAAGTCCGCCAATGCAACGGGGCGTTCGTGAGGCAACAGAATTTCAGAGTTGAAACTCGGGCGGACGGGATCAAAGGACGAGGCGATGCGCAGTCCCGTCGGTTCGACGTTCCAAAGATGACAGCAATCCGCACGCAGTCGAGTCCGTGTGAGATTCGGGGTGACTCGCCCCAACAGCGCGTCGCGCCACAGTGCAGGCAGCTCGCGCGATGTGATGCTGGTGCGACTGGCAAGGCCCTTTAGTGTCGAGGAGTGACCGCTGCGGAGCAGCCCCTGCGAACCGATCGTCTGCCCGGCACCGAGTGATCGCGTTTCGAGCAACACCACGTGATGGCCATCGCGCGACAACCGGTCCAGCAACCAGAGTCCTGCCGCTCCTCCACCAAAAATCACTGCATCCAATCTCATCATCCGCGTCCTTCATCCATGAGGGATCACCGGTTGTATTGAATATCGCCAAAACCGAGAAGACGGATACGCCGAGTCAGAAGGACGAGCCGCTTCGGCCCCTGTTCTCATGCCACTCCCAACAACAGTTCGCGGCCATGAGGAAGACACTTCCTGCCGCGTACTTTACAGTCCCATTCAAGTCATGACTCCCGAGGAACGACCATGTGCCGACTGCCACAATTGCTTTTACTTGCCTCGACCGCGCTGTTGGGCTGGCTTGGGATGCAGGTCATTCATGAATGCGGTCACGCGCTGTTTGGCTGGCTGACGGGAGGCGAAGTCCGGCGCGTCGTACTCCATCCATTGGCGATCTCACGCACGGACCTCGATCCGAATCCGCACCCACTCGTCGTCTGTTGGGCTGGCCCGGTGTTCGGTTCAGTCGTGCCGGTCTTGATTTGGTTGATCGCTCGCGCGGTGAAGTGGGTTGGTGAGTATTGGCTGCGATTCTTCGCGGGCTTCTGTCTGATCGCCAACGGAGCCTACTTGGCCGTCGGTTCGTTCGACCGCATTGGCGACGCTGGCGACTTGCTCAAGCATGGCTCGCCGATCGGCCTGCTCTGGCTGTTCGGAGCGATCACAATCCCAGCGGGCCTGTCACTCTGGCACGGCCTCGGTTCGAGCTTTGGACTTGGTCCTCAAGCCCCCCTCATTCGGTGGCGACCGACAGTGACCGTGATCACGACGTTAATCGTGACCATCGCCATCGAACTGTCTCTTAGCGGACGCTGAATAGGCGAGTGTCAGGAGATGATTTACCAACCCGCCGCGTGAGTTTAAAAATTGCGGTGATTTTGTCTTCGCTCCAACGGGGCGCAGACAACTTAGGACCGGCGCATCAACAACTGGCGGTAATAATCGGATGATCGAGGTGAGCCGGGTGCCGTGAGGCCCCGGGTTCTTCGTCTAGAAGTCCGGGGCC
>JAYTXB010001203.1:0-2852 GCA_043743205.1 Schlesneria sp. | reverse complement strand
GGATAACCTGCAGATTGGGACGCAGGCCGCGCCGCTGGTCGGGACGACATTTGTCGGCAACATCACCGACTCGTTCTTCAACAATGCTCAGGCCGGTTCCGGGATCGTCCTCAGTCAACGAGCGGGCACGGGAACTCTCAATCTGTTGAACGTGCAGACCAACAACAATGTCAGCGGGCCGGGTTTGGGCGGCGACGGCATGGGACTGTTCGGCTCGGCGGCGACGGTCATGAACGTACACAACACGAACGGTCAGTCGAACTTCAACTCGCGCGACGGCTTCCATGTCGTCGAAGTCGGGGGAGCCAACGTCACGTTGGTCGTTGATCCGACGTTCGTCACGAACAACGGTCGCGATGGCCTGTTCTTCGATCTGTCCGGCGCTTCACTGCTGGCCACAACGTTCCTCGACGACACTGTGACCGACAACGGCCGCAGTGCCGTGCATGGCGACTTAAACAACTCCACCGTGCTGTTGACGTTCGACAACACCATCGGTGATCGTTCTGGTGACGGCGGCTTCGTCATCAACGCCACGAACAGCAGTTTTGCCAATCTGCTCCTGACCAATGGTTCCTCCTTCGTTGACAGTGGCCTGCCGGTTGCCGGTGCCAGTGGCGTCGAGGTGAATGCGAGTGGCGGTGTGTTCGGTGGCAGCACGGTCATCCTGACGATGGACGGGACGCCGACCGGCAACACCGCGATCGGTGGAACATCGGACTTCGGTTTGACGGCACGTGCGACGGGTGTCGGCTCCAACGTGATCGTGAATGCCAATGCCGCCAGCTTCGACAACGCCCGCACGAACGCGGTGCGAGGTCTGGTCAATGCGGGGAACGTCATGCTCAATCTGACAGATACCACCGGCAACGATGCGGGGGGATCGGGATTGCTCGCCAACGTTGCCAACGCGGGGATCCTCACACTGGAACTGGATAACGCGAGCTTCCTGAGAGCCGGCGCGGATGGACTGAATGCACTGGTTGCGACCAACAGCGTGTTCAACGCCTGCATCATCAACAACTCGCAGTTCGACACTGCGACGGGTGCCGGGCTGCGGATCATCACGAACGGTGTTGGAGCGGCGGATGTACTGACCGAATCAAATGTGGAAATGGATGACAGCACGGCCAACGGCAACTTGTTGGGCGGCGTGGTGGCTCAAGTGAACACGGGCGGTGATCTGAACTTCAGGACCATCGGTTCCTCGTTTGATGGCAACGGAACCTTGGCGGGATCGACGGACGGAGTCTTCGTCCAGGCGGATGGTGTCAGTTCGTTCGCGCGGATGTTGTTCAACACGACCTCGGCCAGCGACAACCGAGGCAACGCGGCTGTCGGAGTCAATCACGGCAACGGCTTCAATTTTGAAGCCTCCAACGGTGCGACCATGACGGCTCGACTCGACACGATCACGGCCACGAACAACATGGGTGGCTACGGCGTGCGACTGAACGCCACGGGTGCCGGGACCGGAGCCATCGTGATCCCCGAGGGAACCAATGTCATTAACGGCAATACCCTCGGGTCGTACAGCATCAACTACAACGGAACCGGCTTTGCGATTGTCGCGTTGAACGGCTCGTTCAACGGCCAGCCGGGTGACGGCGTACACGTCGATATCCAGAACGTGAACACGGCCCTGGTGACCCTGACCGGTAACGGGATGACGGACACGATCAGCAACAACGCCGGAGACGGCGTCGATATCAGCATCATGAACGCAGCCAACGCCGGGATTCGTATCGCCGGCTACAGTGACATCAGCGACAACATGGGTGACGGTATCCAGGTTGTGTTGAGCAACATCACCAATTCCGCTGCGGTCGAAGTACTTGGCCCGACCAATCTGATGAACAACGGCGACGACGGCGTAGATCTTGCGATGACGAATGTCGTACTCGGAACCTTTCAGCCGGGCGGTCTGGGCCAATTGTCGGTCCTGAGTCTCAATAGCAACGATCCGCTGAACGCCTGTCTGCCCGAGCCGACGCTTGTGCCGTTCAATACGTTGGTGGCCTCGCCGACATCGAATGGCATTCTGCTCGATCAACTGAACATCAGCCGAGTGGGCGTGCCGGCCGTCGGTCAGAACGGCATCGACATCGTGGGCAACAATGTGACCGGAACCGGCCTGATCACAACGACCAACAACATGATCTCCAACTTCGACAACCAGGTCTCGGTGGTAATGGACGCCAGCAGCGCTCCGGTTGTGATTTCAAACACCACCGCCACAGGCAATGCCTCGTCGGGCGTGAACGTGGCTCTGACGAACTCCCTCGGCCAGGATGTCACCATCACCAATGTCAGAGCCAACGGGAATGGTGCGAACGGTGTTTCGGTGACCGGAAATGGCGGCACACTCGGTGATGTACTGCTGACCAACGTGACGGCCAACAACAACACGCTGAACGGGATCAACGTCGATCTGCAGAACTTGCAACTGACGAGTCTCCTGGTGGATGGTCAGGGGACTGCCACGGCGAACGGTAACACGTTGGATGGTGTCCACGTGGCGTTGAACAACGTCACGGGAGTCCCCAGCCTGCAAGTCGGGGGCTATGCCCAAGTCAACGACAACGGTCAAGACGGGATCGACGTGAGTGCTCTCGCGACGGCGCTGGGGTTGGTCGATCTGTCGAACAACACGGTCAACAACAGCCTGCTGGGCAACGGCATCTCGCTGGTCCTCAATAGCAATGTCACTGGCCCGATCACGATGGACAGCAACGTCGTGAACGTCAGCGGCTTGGACGGCATCCGCATCAATTTGAACGGCGTCACGGGGGGCGCGGATGTCAGCACGACGAACAGCAACATCAACAACAGCGGCGCGATCGGCATCAACT
>JAYTXB010001202.1:0-14786 GCA_043743205.1 Schlesneria sp. | reverse complement strand
TTCACGATCATCGCGCCTGTCGAACACAACGTCTCGGGCAATGCGATCCGCTATGGACTGATGGATGAGTCGGCGAAGCTCAATCTCAATTTGCTCGATCGTTTGAAGCTGGAAGATGAGCAGGTCCACACGCTGCTGATGAACCTCCCCGGTATGACGACGGAGATTTCCGACGCGCTCCTCGATTGGATCGACACTGACGATACGAAGCGGCCTTACGGTGCGGAGTCCGAGGTCTATGAGGCACTCTCTCCACCGTACAAGGCGAAGAACGGGCCGATCGAGTCGCTCGATGAGTTGCTGCTCGTGCAAGGCGTCACCCCTGCGCTGCTCTACGGGGAAGACGCCAATCGCAACGGGCTGCTCGATCCAGGAGAGAACGATGGCGACAAGACTCCGCCGCTCGACAACGCCGACGGTGTCCTCGATCACGGTTGGGTCGCGTTCCTGTCGGCACACGGTCGCGAAGCCAATCGGCGCGCCGACGGGACGAAGAAGATCGACCTCAACAACGGATTGCTGACCGAGCTGTACGATTCGCTCGAAGAGGAGTTCAGTGTCGATGCCGCCAAGTTTGTCATCGCATACCGCATCAGTGGTCCCAAGGATTTGCCACCGGAAGACACCAGCGGCAAGTCGGTCGCTTCGAGTTCCACGGCGAGTCAAACCAAGAAGGCTCAACAGCAGGCGGTGCAAGGTTTGACGAAGGCAATCGCCGAAGGTGCCTTCAAATCAAGTGGACAGGTGACGCGCGGCGGGATCGACATCTCGAAGGGGGGGCAGAACAAAGTCACCACGCTGTGGGATTTGATCGGTTCGCGCGCCGACGTGACTGCGGATGGAGTGAAGACCACGCTGACCAGTCCGTGGAAAGCCGACACTTCAACGCTCCCCGCACTGTTGCCTCAATTGATCGACAAACTGGCAATCACCGGCGACGAATACCTCGAAGGGCGGATCAACCTCAATCAGGCCCGTCGCGAAATTCTGATCGGACTGCCGGGCATGGAAGAAGAGTTGGTCGAGACGATCATGCTCGCGCAGAAGCTCGACTCGAACGGCCAGCCGGACCCGGACGTGATCCAACGGCATAGCACGGCGGGCTGGTTGTTCGTCGAAGGGCTGGTCGATATTTGGAAGATGCGCGAGCTGGACCCGTATCTCACGGCGCGCGGCGATGTCTATCGAGCGCAGGTCTTCGGCTTCTTCGATGGGGGTGGGCCGGTGACTCGCATCGAAGCCATGGTCGATGCGACGCAGGTTCCGCCGCGAGTCATCTTCCAACGCGACCTGAACGACCTCGGTCATGGCTACGCACGCGGCCAGTTCCTGCCACTCGTGCGTTGAAACGACTCGAACTTTCGACCGTTGTTGAGATTCCGCTGGCAAAGAACGACGCTGCCCGTTCGACGAACAACGTCGGACGGGCGGCGTGCGCAGGACTCTCGCGTATTCAGCGCATCGTGATCACGGGACGTTGGTCACGGTAACCCGTTTGATAGCGGTCGTGATTCGCGTGTAAGCGTCCGTTCCGGGGCCACCATCGAGGATCAGTCGTCCCAGATTGCACAGGGTCAGCCGCAGGCTGTCCGCTCCGCCGCCGAGACCGACATCGACCGTGACTGCTCCAAGTCCGGTGATCGTCAACGAATCATCTCCGTCACCCAAGCGGGCGACGATGCTTCCTTTGGGAAGTGCCGTCAGCGTGAGAGAGGTCAACGAGTTAATGGTTGTGCCAGCCACTCCTGTGATGATCAAGTTCCGTGAGGCGTCTTGGGAGATGGTGACGGAGTTTGGTCCGGCGTCGCCCGTGAGCGTCAAGACTTTGGTTTTGGCGTTGTAGACCGATGTCACGTTGTTCGAAACTCCGCCACCGGGTGTGGAGTAAGAACCGGAGATGCGATACTGACCGAGGCTACCGTAATCGGTGTATCCCGAGGTGGGGGGCGCACCGGTCCCCACGCCATCGACCTTCACGTAGTAAGTTCCGGCCGACACATTCAGGCTGATGTACCCCGTCACATCGTCGAGCGGATTGCTGATGGCCAGCGAAGCTCCCGTCGAGTCGAGCAACTCGAGCTGGATGTCGAGCATGGAATTCACGGGACCACCGACGGCGTTCAACGTCAAGGTTCCTGCGGCCGCGTTGATCTTGAACCAGTCGGAATCGGTGCGTCGTTCGATCACACCCGCCTGAGCCACATTGAACAGACCGCCCGTGGGCAGACCGTCGATCGCGACCGCGTCCGCCAAATTGTTACCGAAGTCGTCGGGACGATAGTTGAAGCCGTTCTGCGTCGTGATGATGTTCAGATCGTCTTCGGTGTTGTTCGCGGAGGCATATTCACCGCGACTCCACTGGACGAGGTTCTTGTAGTAGCCGACACCCATGTGCGGAGCCCAGCCCGTTGGGCCGGAACCGTGCCCCACGTAGTACCCTTCCGAGGGGGAGATGCGGCCGTCGTGAACCAGCCCGAGCGTATGACCGACTTCATGCACACTCGCGTCGGCGATGTACTTGCCGTACGCACCCGACCCGACCATGAAGACAAACGTGGGGGTGTCTGTGTTCCAACTGAAGCTGCCAATGTAGGCCACGCCACCCGCGCCCGGCGCTGGCGAAGGATTCGTTTCTCCAATCGCCACCCGCACGCCCCAGCGCGTATCGGATCCGCCCGAGTTAATCAGGTCCGAGACCGGCGGTGCTTGCGTTGTGACATCGACATCGAATGGGGCATAGCACTCGGCGACCCGCGCCCAAATTTCTTGAATCTGTGACAGCTCGGCGTTCGAGAACGAGTTGTCGCCCTCAAACGAATAGACCGAGGTCGTGATGGCTGCACCGCCGAAATCGTCGTTCCAGTACGTTCCCGTGGTGACGTGCCCGTCGAAGTCCAAATAGATCGTTTTCGACGCGGTCGGTCGGCTGTGCAGTACGAACGTGTCGGCCAACGTGTGCTGAGCAACTCTGGGCGTGTACTGCAGTCCCGCCGCTGCGGCTTGTCGATGATCGACCAGCGGAATGGCACAGACCGCTTCGCGGCAAGTCCCACGAACATGACGTTCACCAGCGAGTCGATTCTCAACGGTCGCGGAGTGACTGAGTCCCACCAGACAAGCCAGTCCTGCCGCCACACCGTGACGAACGAGCGGCCCGCGCGGTAGGGCGACTCCACAGACATGAAACACAGATTGCAGCAGGCTCGTCGGCATGGGGGGAAATCCTCCAAGAGTAAGCAGTCTTCAAAACGCCCGAACGTCGTGAAGTAAGGCCTATCTCGGATTCGGCGATGTGCAACTGAAAAGGGAGAGACCGTTCCCGTTTTCCCCTTCTGTGTCACCCTGGATTTCAACCTGTACAGAACGGCCGGTTGGCCCGTCGTTCCGCGTCAACAGGCACGTTGCAGGTTGGCAATGCGTTGCCGATTGGCATCATTCCACCGCCACAGAGACCGTCGAAAAATCTGTCGTGGCAAGAACCTCATCGAGCCACCGGAATGGGGCCGCTGCCGGTCAGGCGTGATGTGCCGAAACCATTGGAGGCGCTGGCCGGGAAGATGTGAGACGGCGGAAGGTTTGCCTCCAACAGCGCGAGCGCCTGTTTCCACATGTTTTCGTCGAGCGTGGTTTGGGCGTCCTTTCCATCGCGGAGAAAGGTGATCCCGAAGCCATCGTTGGTCAGTTCGTGCTTTGACTCCCAAACCGCACTACCACCAGTTTCGTAGGCGATCCGCACCAAGGCGGCGTGCCGCTGGACGATCACGTCCGGTGCCTTGGCTCCGCCTCGACTCCCCAACGATTGCAACGTGATCGTGCCCGAGGTCTGTGCCGTAGCCAGAGTCACGATGAGCTTCACCGCTTGACCGTCCTTCACGGTTAGCCCGTTCTCTTTGATCGCATTCTCGACCGCTGCGCGAGCTTTTTGAGCGTAACCAGGAGTACCGGGAGGCTCGGTGACATCAAACTGCAAGCTGACCGAACTTCCCGGACGGACGATCGCCTGTTGTTCGATGTTCTTGCTGCCGAACTGCTTCTTCGCTGCCGGTTCGGGCAGCTCCATGGCACTGATTTGGCGGCTGCTCCCTTTTCCTGTCGAGCCCGCCATCCAAAAGCGGCCGTCGATGGTCTTCTGGCTATAGGTCACCGGTTCCGAAGAGCCGCAGACATACGACCACAGAACGGCTTTGCGAGTGAGATCGACGAGCGTGAGCGCGTTGTCGAAATTCGTCCCCTTGCCGGTGATCGAGAGATTGCCGGGACGATGGCTCCCCAACACGAGTTCGTTCTCTCCGCACCACACGAGGGGCGCGGTTGATTGAGGGACGGGAACGCTCATGGGGGAACCGCTTGCCAGATCGACGACGTTGACCGAACTCCCCTTGCGCCCCGAGATGAGGACTGCCAGTCGATCCCCTTTCGTCGAGAACGACATCGCCTGCACATCACCGTCACACGGAACGATGCCACGTCCTTCTCCCGTCACGGCATCACGTAATTCGACCTTCTTCTCGCCGCAGGTCGCGATAAGTTTTCCGCCCGGTGAAACGGCAAGCAGGCCCGCATCAGCCACTGCATAGACCGGCTCGCAGGTCGGCAGGCGGAACACGATCAGGTGGTCATCAATGCTGCATGCGGCGACGGTCTCGGCGTCGAGAAACGCGGCTGTTGCGATGTCGCGATTCTTCGTCTCGGGATCGTCCTGATACGGGCGGCATCCGGCCACGTGCTTGCCATCTGTGGAAAAGACATCCAGCCGTCCTTCACCACCAATTGCCTGCAACAGCACGCGTTTTCCATCGGGACTGACCGCGAGCAATTCACAAGGGAAGTCGATGTCGATGCGACCGGCCGGCACGCTTTTGACGGCGTCATACAACTCCAGCCAGTTCTGGCGACAAGGAACGGGAGGGATGCGAATGCGAGTCCGGCTGCGTCCCTCGCCTCGAACGTAATGCGATTCCGGTAGCCAACCCGAGTGCCGGGCCTTGGTCTCGTCTTCATCCTCGGCGAAGCGGATGCAGATCAGGCCAATGTCGGGCCGCGAACCGTGTAGCTCACGCGGACGGCCCGTGCCCGATTTGACCGGGATCGAGTCCCCCAGCTTTCCACCGACGGGACCAGGATCAGCAGCGGCTTTACAGTCTCCCGGAATACTCGACCGATCCGTGGCCTTCTCGCGATCAATCACGGTCAGCTTGGGAAGTTTCGCGTCGAACAACAGGCCACCTGCGGCCGCGACTTCTTTCGCGCGAGCGATATCGTCCGCCTTGATCTCAAGTGGCGCGAGTGCCGCCGATTTGTTGGTCCCTTCCCAGGCGGCAATCATCGTATCCGTGACGACATGGCGGGTGCGTTTGGTGGCGAAGTCCAGCGAGGGCTTGGGCAATGCGAACACCACGTTCTTGGCATCGCGATCGACGACGTAGGCACCACTCAAGAGCAGGCGCTTCCCATCCGGAAACCACTGCAGGCTGGTCTTGGCTGTCCCCAAGTCGTGTGATCTCTGATCGGGATCGGGCAACTCGAAGTCGGTCACGACGGATCCTGTCACGGCATTCCAGATCACGATCCGTTCGGCCGTCTTGGCAAACGATTGTCCGTAGGCCGCCGCGAACTCCTTGCCGTCGTGAGAGAACGCCATCCCCATCAGGTCTGTGGAGACGCGGTCATCGACAAACTCGAGGGAGCCAGCGAGTACACCTTCATCCAGATCGTAGATGTCGATCGACTTTTTGAGGTAGTCGCTGACGACGGCGAGAAACCTGCCACCGGGACTGAAGGCCCGGCGTGGATCGGGCTGGCCATTGGCTCCCAGAGTGATCTGATGTTCCAAGTCACCCGAAGGAAGTTTCCACGAGATGATGCCGCGATTGACGTTTGAAACGGCGATCACTCGCTTTGATGTCGGCAAGATGACTGCGGCCACGTTGAACTTTGTGCCGTCCAGCGTCAGTGCTCCAAACGTCTTCTTGCCTGCAATGTCGTAGACCTCGATACCACTGCCACCCCCCGCAAATCGAAACCACGCGAAGTACTTTCCGTCAGGACTGAACCCCACATCCGAGCCAGAAATCTGCGGGCCTTTGATGACTCCCCCTTTCGTCCCCGTCACGAGATTCCAAACCTCGCGCAGTTCCTTGTCCGAACTGTTCTGTCCCACGAGGGCAAACGGACTCGGTGTTTCCGGATATGTGACGTGATTGTCTCGCAAAAAGCCGGAGACGGTCTTGATGTTGAACTTCTTGGTGGTCTCGGTGGCGACCGACTCCGTGGAAGGATCGATCACGACTTTCCAGTCCTTCACCGGCTTGAAGCCCTTGGAACTCTTGCCGACATTGAAGCCCGAGGCCGCTGCCGGACCAGAGGGAGCCGGAACTGCGTTCGCGGCAGGGTTCAACGCTCCGGGGTTCGCCGCAATGCCGGGAACAGTGGGGTTCGGTTGTGCAGGTGCGGGAGTTGGCTGAGCCGGTGTCGCGACGGGTGGGGCTGCCGCGTTCGGGGCGGTGCCGGGAGCGGCGTTGTTCTGAGCAGGGACTGCGGGGTTCGCCGCCACTGGCTGGGCGTTGTTTGCAGGAGGAGGAGCGGGAGGCTGACCGCCCCTCATCAGCATCAGGCCCACCACGCCGAGCAGTACGACCGCCCCCACTCCGCCACCAATCGCGATCCCCGCTCCGGCACCCGAACTCTTTTTCTTTCTTTTGCTGCCACTCGCGCTGCGTTTGCGACCGCCGGGGACTTCAATGTCCGAGCCGCACGCTTTGCATTCGACCGTTTCACCGGCTCGCTCGTCCGGAAACCGGTATCTCTTTCCACAATCGGGGCACGCGATTTGGATCGGCATATTGAAGTTCTCGGATGAAGAGGAATGCAGCCGTATGAAGTGGCAACCCTCCGCGAAAGTGAGAGTCGCCACGAGCGTACTCGGCCTAGCCATCCTCGTTCAACCAAGGTCAAGTGGTTTTACGATGGTCACTCGTCGCCGCCGACTGGGCACGCTCACTCTGCGGAAACAGAGAAGGCGAACACGCGCGTGGGTTCTTCCGGCTTGAAGTCGTTGTCAGTGCTGACGAGCAGCAAACGCGAGCCGTCTTTCCGGCGCGGGCCGAAGGCGATCCCTTCGATCTTGGCCGGGAACGTCTCACCGACCAGGCCCCACTTCGGATCGAGCAGGTCGAGGAACAAACGTTTCGTCACGGGGCGGATTTTCGCTGGCAGGTCCGTGGCGGGGAGCGATTCGATGTGGCTGATGTCGGTCGCGTCGTGCAGGTCAACTTTGTAGAGACGTTTGATGCTGCCAGGCAGTCCCGGTTTGCCATCGCGTTCGATGACGAGAATCCGTCCGGGGGCGATGCTCTCAATCTCGCTGCACCCGTTGTCGGGGTGGTCGAGTTGGTATGCAAACTCGCGGGTCGTTCCCGTCTTTCGTTGAATCTCCAGCAGCCTAAGATTGAGGCCAACCCGCTTGTGATGGGTATCCAATGCACCATCTTGGAGGAGTGGACCTTGCATGAGTCCGAACAGCGTTTCGCCATCGGCCGAGATCGCGAGGCACTCCATCCCTTTGTTCGGATATCGCCCGGAGGTGTTGGCGGGCGGCAGCTCATCCTCGGGGTTGGCGGCCGGCTTGAGGATGCCGAAGCGTGCGGGGATCGTTAGTTCGCCGATCTGCTTGCCGCGCGCATCGAACTCGAGAAGCGAGGGACCGTACTCGTCCGACATGAAAAACGAACCGCGACCACTGGCTCGAATCGCTTCTGGATCGAACCGCAATCCTGACGTTGATCCGGTCGAGACGAAGGCCGATGCAGCCCCAATCAAGTGCTGTCCTGAGCGATGAGTCAACAGTTGAGTCTCGCGCAGCGTGGCCTTCACTGCGGCAGGGACTCGTCCAGTGACTTCGATGTCGAACAAGTGAAACCGGCAGCGGTATGTGGTCGCGCCGTCACCGGGGCCTCGATCCGAGATCATCGCGTAGCGCGTCCCGGTGCCGAGCCACGCAATGCCGGATCCAAACCCGCCGAGACGATTCGCGGGCGAGCCATCTTCCAGCTCGCCGGGTTGTTGCGAGAGATCGGTCGCCGTGCCGGAAATCTCGGTTTGACCGAGGAATTTCGGCTCGTCGGCATCTACCGATGGACTTACCAACACCATCAGCGCGGTCACCAGAAAAAACCGTCGAATCGACATCGGGAATCCTTACTGAAACGAGTCGCAAACAGGCAGATGCCAAAATGAAACGAGCGCGGAGTTGGGGACTCCGCGCTCGCGTGATTCATGCGGAAGTGGAACGACTAGTACTCGCCGACAACTTCACCGCTGTTGCGCGTGGCAAGTGCCGCCAGTGTGGAAGCGGAGATGTTTTCAGTGATGAATCGCACCGAACCATCGCACAGAAGAACTTGTGATCCACCGATGTGAAACGAGTACATCTCGCTGTCATTGATCATGTTCACCGCTGACGGGCGGGCGGCTGTTGTGAGTGTGCAAGGCCCGGTGCCGAGTACGCAGGTTGCCTTGCCCACGGCACCAGTATCGTCCGCCCCGTCCATGCTGTAGCCGGTTTCGGTGTCGGCCCAACCCCAGCCATCCTTGGTTGTGGCACCGGTTGGTTTGCCGCGCAGGAAGACTCGTGGACGAGCGGCATCTTCCACGATCATGATGGTGTTCGACATGCCATCGGTGATCTCGGCGATGCGCGTGGCCGCCCCCTTTTTCATGCCACCGTCCCACTCGTATTTGTCCGCAGCCGCTGGCGTCGCGGTGTTTGTTGCCCCATTCACCGACGGCGTAGGCAAACCGTTGCTCAAGTAATACGCGGGACGAACGGAGTTCATCGAACCGTAGTCCATCGCACCGTAGCCCTGAGCTGGCCACGGATAGCCAGCATTGTTTCCGGTGGGAGTCACCGCTCCTCCTGGTGTCGAGGGACAAACGAATACGCCCAGCTTGGCGCTCGTGGCAGGAATGTTCGCGGGATTGGCCCAGCTCAAATTGAAGTTGTAAATGCCGTACAGCGGAGCTTGATCGAAGTAGGGGAGGCACATCGTCGTCCAGCTTCCCGCAAACGCCACCGGAACGACGGGTGGCTTGAGATCAATCCGCGCTGGCGGGAACGCGCTGTGCGTACTCTCGTAGTTGTGAAGCGCCAATCCGATCTGTTTCAAATTGTTCTTGCACTGCGTGCGACGCGCTGCTTCGCGCGCTTGTTGCACGGCGGGCAACAACAACGCGATCAAGACGGCGATGATCGCAATCACGACTAGCAACTCAATCAGCGTGAATCCTCGAACCAACCGCTTCGGACGTGGGGACAACATGTCGAACTCCTCTTCTCAAAATACGAATCGTGGAAGGAACACTCCCTCTACGCAGGACTTGCTCGAGGGGAGTCGCTCATTCCAAAACGACAGTCCCCTCGAACGCGGGCGAATCATGAGATCGAACGATGAAGATTTTGTGAGGAGGCGGTGAGTAATCGGTGTGTTACCGGCACCGTCCTGCTTGACCTGAGCCGCCCACTCACAAAAACCTCACTCAGGGCAGTCGGCACGCAAGTTGCCTTGAGAACTGTTGAGAATCTCGCAACGTGGGATGGCCGCTGTTCGACGCCCGCCTCAATCGGTTGTCGCTCCGTGGTCGTTCGGACATCGCGAAATAGCAAATCTGCGAGATGTCCTTGGTTTCCTGAGTCACATGGCGTCACGAGTGCCTCATCTGGGGGAGAGAATTCGGTGTGAGTGTGCGATGTCTCAGGCTGTGACGACTGAGAGCGAAGAAGCTTGCGGTGGAACGAGCGTCGCGTGGATGCCAACTTCATCGGCAATTGTGCTTGTGATCACGGCAGTCCGGCGGCGAACGGACAATGGCACTGACTTCAAGATTGGTAACCCGCTGCGTGAACGAGGAAGTACCGTTGTTTGCGATGTGGCGGCCTCCCTCGCTCACGCTGCGGGTGACTAAAGTCAGTGCCATTGGGCAAACGGTGATCGACGATTGTTGCGAGCGAATCGCTCGACGAGGTGAGGTCGCCCGATTCTCAAGAAGGCAACCGGAATGGATCGTTCGCCGAACGGCCAGTATTGTTGGGCCTGCTTGCGAGGCCGAATTGAATTGGAAGAAGACCAGCGGTCGAGGACTTGGAGTCTGTCAGGCTCCTTCGAGACGGTGTGAGATCGTTAAGTCGGGTGAAGAATGTGGCATTGGTTTTTGTGAAACTGGGTCGATACAACTCGCCCTTGGAAGGTCGGTCGTTGGCAGTCTTGCCAGTGTGGTGGAATCTCAATTCAACGACGGAGTGATACGTGAAAAAGATCGAAGCAGTGGTCCGGCACTTCAAACTGGAAGAGGTCAAGGACGCCCTGATGGAAGTCGGGGTGCAGGGCATGACCGTCACCGAAGTGCGTGGCTTCGGTCGTCAAAAAGGTCAGAAGGAGCAGTACCGTGGTGCCGAGTACACCGTGGACTTTCTGCCCAAAGTCAAGATGGAAGTCGTGGTTGCAGAAGATCAGGTTAAGACGGTGGTCGAGGCGATTGTCCGCACCGCGCGAACCGGCCAGATCGGCGACGGCAAAATTTTCGTGACCGATCTCGATGAGATCGTGCGGATCCGAACTGGCGAAAGTGGTGCGGAGGCGATCTGACGCTCGCCGCCTTCTAATAGCTCCTGTTTCTTCTGAATCGTGATTTTCTCGATTTCAAAATCTCTCTCCCCTCAACAAGGACGCAGCCGTGAAAAAAGTGGAAGCCGTCATTCGACACTACAAACTCGAAGATGTGAAGAACGCCTTGACTCAGGCCGGTATTCAAGGCATGACCGTCACCGAAGTACGTGGGTTTGGTCGCCAACGCGGTCACAAGGAAACGTATCGTGGTGCCGAGTACACGGTCGATTTTCTTCCCAAGGTGAAACTGGAAGTTGTCGTGGGTGAGAATGATGTCGCCAAAGCAATTCAGACCATCAGCGGCGTCGCGCGAACCGGTCAAATTGGTGATGGCAAGATTTTTGTCACGAGTCTCGCCGACGTGATCCGCATCCGTACCGGTGAAACTGGCCCGGAAGCAATCTGATTTTGCACCGCTCAGTGAGATGATTCCGTTACGAGGAGCCAGCGAGCCTTTCCGCTTGGGGCAACTTGGCCGCGAATGCAGACGACCGGCGGAATGCGAATCCAGCACCGAGTATGACAACTTTGCACGGCCCTCTCCTGAGAGGGCCGTTGTATTTGACGAACCCGCACGATCGAGGATCAGCTCATGGTGGAGGCTTTTTCCCGCGATTCGTCCGTGACTTTGCATTTGACTCCGGAGTTGGCCGCGAGGGCGGCTCGAGTGGCTGTTTACAAAAGCCGCTTGGTCGTGATTCGCGATCAGGTTCGGAAGCGTTTCGAGCAAGGCGCGACCGGCGCACAGACTTCGGGCTTTCAGTCGGAGCTGTTCGATGAGTTCATCGTCTGGGTGCTGACCGAGACGTTGAAGTCACTCGAACCGAAGCTGCGCCAACGCATCGAATCGGAGTCGGCATTAGTGGCGGTGGGCGGGACGGGACGGAGGGAACTTTGCCCGAATTCGGACCTCGACCTACTTTTTCTTTCGACGCCCGCTATCACGGATCTCTTTGATTCGTTTGCCGGTCAGGTCAAACGTGATCTGGGCGACTCCGGTTTGTCGCTCGGAGCCAGCGTGAGAACGGTTGCGGACTCCCTCCGTTGGTCGAAACAAGACCCGAAGTTTGCGACGGCGCTCGTGAACATTCGGCCGCTCTGGGGAGTCGCCTCATTGAGTGAGCAACTGATCGTGAAGTTTCAGCGATCAGTGAAGGGCCGCTCACGTCAATTCATAGCTGAGGCCGTGAACGCACGCGACACCGAACGTGCGGAGCAATCGACCACGACACAACAACTCGAACCCGACGTGAAGCGTTCACTGGGAGCATTGCGTGACCTGCATTTGATCCGCTGGGTCGGTTTCGCGACGCATGGAACTGGTGATCTCGACTCACTGCGTTTGCAGGGGGCTTTGAATAAAGAAGACTCGCGGCGGCTGCTGCATGCTCATGAATTTTTGACATCACTGCGGATCAACTTGCACCTTTCCGCAGGTAAGGAGCAGGATGTGCTCTCGCGCGACGATCAGCTGCGAATTTCGCGTGAGCGAAACATCGAACCGTTAAGCGGCCAGGCACCGGTAGAACGGTTCATGCAAGAGTACTTTCAACACAGCACGGCTGTGGCGTCGATCGCGCGGCGGTTCGTCGCCAGTACGCAGCCTGCGTCGTGGGCTGAGCAATTGATGCAGTACTTCACGGCATATCGCATTGATGACATCTACCACATCGGTCGGGAAACGCTGACGGTCCCGCGCCGACATCGCGCGGCGGTGTGCGGTTCACTGGAAGCGGTCTTGAAGTTGTTTCTCACGGCGGTGCGATGTCGAGTGCGCGTCGCTCCAGCTCTATTGGAGTTTATTCGGACTCAGCAACTGCAAGCTCCGGCACAGCTCTCGACCGAAGCGGCGCAAACATTCCTCGCGTTGTTGAAGACACCCGGCACGCTCGGTGCGGCACTGCGCGACCTGCACGACATCGGAGTGATGGAAGCGATCCTCCCGTGCTGGCGACACATTCGCTGCCTGTTGCAGTTCAACCAATACCATCACTTCACGGTGGATGAACACACACTCAGGGCGATTGAAGCAGCCGAAGGGTTTGCGGCAGATGCCGGGCCAGTCGGGCAGGCGTACCGTGAGATTCATCACAAAGAGCTGCTGCACCTCGCGCTGCTGCTGCATGATGCGGGCAAGGGATTTGAAGAAGATCACAGCGAACTTGGTCGCCGGTTGGCTCACGATGCCGCCTTAAGACTTTTTCTGCCCGACCATCAGCGGGAGTTGGTCATGATGCTCGTGCACCGTCACTTGCGCATGGCAGACTTGGCGCTGCGTCGCGACATTGGCGACGGGACGCTGTTGCTCAAGTTCAGCCACGAAGTCGGCAGCCCTGACGCGCTGCGAATGCTGTACGTGCTGACGGCGTGTGATATCTCGGCCGTCGGGCCGGGAACGTGGAATCATTGGAAGGCCGAGCTTACCGCCACGCTGTACGACCGCACGATGCTCTGGCTGAGCGGCAAGAGCCACATGTTCGATGAGGCGACGCGACTCCAGCAGATCGAGCAGGATGTTGTCGAACAATTGCGACGAGGTCCCAACGGAGAGCAGGTTGACTACGTTTCCTCAGATGAGTCTTCCGATTTGGCGAAGCGAATCCGACTCTGTCCGGCCCACTACTTGTTGGAGACTTCTCCGGATCGGATTGCCGCTGATCTGCGAGTGGTTCGAGCGCGACAACCTGACGAAATCCATGTTGAAGCGAAGTACGACGCCGAAACGAAGACCGTCGAATACCGTGTGATCTTGCATGAAAGCCTTGCCGCCGGTTGCTTTCACAAGCTCTCGGGCGTGCTGTCGGCCAAGCGACTGGAAATTCATTCGGCGGCGATCTGCACGATGCAAGACGGCGTCATCATCGATGCTTGCCGAGTCAGCGATGCCGATCACGTCGGTGAGATACCAGAATTTCGGATCGAAGAAGTGGCGACGGCAATTCGCCGGGTCTTACGCGGCGATACCGATGTCGAGACGCTGCTCAAGTCGCGCGGTCGATTTGCTGCGAAGGCCTCTCAGGGACCGGTCTCGGATCTACCGCTACGAGTCGTCATCGACAACGAATCGTCCGATCGTTACACGGTACTCGATGTGTTTGCCCACGACCGGCCGGGCCTGTTGTATGCGATGACTCGCGCCGTTTACGAACTTGAACTGAGCGTTGTACAAGCCAAGATATCGACTCACTTCGATCAAGTGCTCGACGTGTTCTTTGTGACCGACACCGCCGGTCACAAAATCCAAGATGGCACTCGACTGACGGCACTTCGCGAACAGTTGTGGGAGAAACTGAATGCGTTCGAGGCAACGGCACGCGGTGAATCGAGTCCGTGAATCGAGTCCGCTTCAATCGGTCTTGAGCGATTTCCGCTTCTCTGTCACATTGCGACTGGGCGTGTTGCAAATACTTGTGTCAGTGGGCGGACTTATGCTTTGGTTTCGCAGCAACTCAGTTACTTCTCTGTCGGCGATGATTTTCGCTGCCTTGAGTGGCTGCGCGACGATTTCAGGCCCGGCTGCCCCTGTCAGCAACCCCGTGTTCGTTCGTGCCAATAATCACGAAGAAGCGTGGGAACGAACGGTCGATGTCATTCATGATTACCTGTTTGAAATCGAGCGAGAAAACAAATTGGGGGGCGTGCTTGAGACACGCTACAAAACGGGAGCCAATTTGCTTGAGCCGTGGCATCGAGACTCGATTGGAATGCGGAACCGCACCGAAAGTTCGTTGCAGTCTATTCGGCGTAAGGCGTTTCTCAGCGTGACTCCGGTCGAGGGGGGCTTCATGGTGGGAGTCGAGGCTCACAAGGAGTTGGAGGACGTGGCACGAGCCGCCGGTTCCGCTGGGCCAGCAACATTTCTTGACAACAGCCCGCTCCAACGAGACCTGAACCCTGTGATTGGCCAGGCATCACCTTCGGGTTGGATTCCGCGCGGCCGCGACGTTGCGTTGGAACAGTCGATGCTGATCTCGATCAACCATGCATTCGGACAATGAGCCGCGAGATCGCGCAGTCTGTTTATCGCACTCGCTGGGACGATTGACGAATCGACTCTCACTCGCCATCATCCCGCCTCGATTTGCCAGTTCCGTCGAAGAATTTTAGGGCGTGGGAGTTATTGCA
>JAYTXB010001201.1:0-13994 GCA_043743205.1 Schlesneria sp. | reverse complement strand
GGAACTCGGCAACTACGAGGCTCATCAGCAGCGAGCCTTGTCACTGATCGGATCGAATCGCATCCGCGAGGCTCTCGATGTCGGACGCGAATCACCCGTGTTGCGCGAACGCTACGGCATGACGCTCTTCGGCCAATCCTGCCTCGCCGCGCGGCGTCTCGTCGAAGCGGGGGCTAGGTTCGTGTCGGTCTTTTGGGATCCGTTCGGTCCCCACGGAGCCAGCGTCTGGGACACGCACTCGAACCATTTCCCGCGTTTGAAGAACTACCTGCTGCCGGTGTTCGATCAGAGTTACTCGGCCCTCATCACCGATCTCGAAGACCACGGGCTGCTCGATGAGACACTGGTCATCTGCACGAGCGAACACGGCCGCACACCACAAATCGACTCGAAGCCCGTCGGCGGCGCGCGACATCATTGGTCTCGCGCGTACAGCTCGGTCTTCGCGGGAGGTGGCATGGCCCAAGGCAAAGTCGTCGGCCAAACGGATGCCATTGCGGGCGATGTCATCGACACACCGATCTCGCCCAAGGACATGCAGGCGACGACGTATCACCTCCTCGGCTACGACGAAACAACCACGGTCCCCGATCAACAGGGCAGACCGCACGCCATCGCGGGTGACGGTCGCGTGAGAAATGAGTTGCTCGGATGATGTTGCAGCCCTGTATTCTTCGTTCAGCGCGGCTGCCGTAACGAGCGAGTGCATTCCCAGAGCAGCACTGCGGCGGCGGCGGAGACGTTGAGAGACTCCACTCGCCCGCTGCCGGGGATGGTGACGAGCCGATCGCAGGCGGCGGCAACCTCCTCGGCCAAGCCCTCTTCCTCGTTCCCCATCACCAATGCCACCGGCTTGTAACCGGTGACTTCGAGATCGGGATGGCCACCGCGCGTGTCGGCACCGATCACGGTGTAGTACTTCCGCAGTTCGTGCGCGAACAGGTCGAGCCTGCGCACGAGAAATATCTGGACGTGATCGAGGCCCCCTTCGGCCACGCGCCAAGTCGCTTCGGTCGGTTGTGCGGCGGACGGATGATCGGGCAGGATCACTTTCGTCACACCGAAGAACGCCGCCGTGCGCAGGATCGCACCGAGGTTGTGTCCGTTCGAGATGCAGTCGAGCAGTAACAGTGGCTCGCGCAGCCGCCCCCATTCGCGCAGTTCATCCGGGTGAGGCGACTTCAAGACGGGACGATCGACAATGGCCACGATCCCGCCGTGATGGACCGTTCCCGAAATCTTTTCCAACTCGCTCTCGGTGACGCAGCGATAAATCTTCTTCGCCGTGGCCAGCGCCGAACAAATTTCACCCACACACGGCGCGGTCGCTTCATCGAAAAACAGCCTGCGGATGGAAGTCGGCTTGGCTTCAAATCGAGATCGCACAGCCTTCAAGCCGCAGACCGCCAGTTCCTCGTTGCGCATTCAAATTCATTTCTAATCGGCCCGCTCACTGAGCGGCTGGGGGACTCACGGGAAAGAGCGACCGAACACCGCATGTGAAACCGGGCAGCACATCGCCGCCGGTCAACTGATCGGTGGGACCGAACTGACGGACATCTGTCCCTTGCTGAAAGACTCGCACCGTCATGTTGGGCGGATTGATGACCCACACCAACCGAACGCCCGCATGGAGATACTCATCGACCTTCGCTTCAACTTCGTAATAGACATCACTGGGCGAGACCACTTCCACGACCAGATCGGGAACAACCGTGATGAAGCCTTCCGGCGGCATCGCCATGCGATCAACTCGAATGAACGACGCATCCGGCTTGCGAACCCGATCGGGATCGTCGTCGTAACAGCGGTACCCCACGCCGTCACCAAAGGCCCAGCCGCCGTGTTGCCGCGCGTAGAGACTGAGTTCTGTTGCCACGTAGTTCCCAACCCAACCCGATAGTGCGCCCATGTCTTTCTCCACCAGCTCGCCGTCCACGAGTTCGTATCGATCACTATCTGCCATGTTCAGCAGTTCGTCGGGAGTGACAGGCGGATCAGACAACACCCTCACCAACGGCGGGGCTTCAAGTGTGATACTCATTGATGAGTCCTCAATTTCAGGGCTGTAGGATGGCCACTCTTGGCCGTCTGCTGGTCTTCGCTCATCGAATTGATCGGTTGAAATGGCACTAATGAAGACGGGCAGGAGTGCCCATCCTACGAGCCTTACGCCAAGATGTCCGTGACAACCTTGCCATGCACATCCGTCAGGCGGAAGTCGCGGCCCTGGTTGCGGAAGGTCAGTTTCTCGTGGTTGATGCCGAGCAGATGCAGGATCGTGGCGTTGAGGTCATGCACGTGGACCGGCTTCTCGGTGATGTTGTAGCTGAAGTCGTCGGTCTCGCCGTGGACGATGCCCGGCTTCGTGCCGCCGCCTGCCATCCACATCGTGAAGTTGCGCGGATGGTGGTCGCGGCCGTAGTTGTCCTTCGTCAGAGTTCCCTGGCTGTAGACCGTCCGGCCGAACTCACCGCCCCACACAATCAAGGTTTCGTCGAGCATCCCGCGCTGCTTGAGATCCTTGATGAGGGCCGCGCACGGCTGATCGCACGCCGTGACGAGTTGCCGGATCGAACCGGGCAATCCGCCGTGATGGTCCCAGCCTCGCAGAAAGACCTGCGTGAACCGGACGCCACGTTCGGCCAGGCGTCTTGCCTGCAAACAGTTGTAGGCGAACGAACCCGGTTGATTGACCTCGGGGCCGTACATGTCGAGGACGTGCTTCGGCTCCTTCGAGATGTCTGCCAACTCTGGGACCGAGGTCTGCATCCGATAAGCCATCTCATACTGAGCGATCCGCGCGGAGATCTCGGGGTCGCCCACTTCCGTCAGTCGCTGCTGGTTGAGTTCACTCAGCCCGTCGAGCATCTGACGCCGCATGTCGCTCGACACGCCCGGTGGGTTCGACAGGTACAGCACCGGATCGCCCGACGACCTCATTGACACTCCCGCATGCTTCGTCGGCAGAAAACCGGCCGCCCACATCCGCG
Organism: Schlesneria sp.; assembly: GCA_043743205.1. GTDB lineage: Bacteria > Planctomycetota > Planctomycetia > Planctomycetales > Planctomycetaceae > Schlesneria. Next base: position 11,001 of record JAYTXB010001201.1, on the reverse strand, counting down.
AGAACAGCGCCTGCGTCGATCCCCCCTGAGCCAGTCGCGAAATGAGCACGACGAAACTCGGCAGGTCATCGTTTGGGCTGCCGATTCCATATGAGAGCCATGCACCGAGCGACGGCCGACCGGGGATTTCGCTTCCCGTCGTGATGAACGTGATCGCGGGATCGTGATTGATCGCGTCGGTGTTCATCGACTTGATGATGCACATGTCATCGACACTTCCGGCCAGATGCGGCAGCAGTTCGCTGACCCATGCTCCATGCTGACCATGCTGAGCGAACTTGAAGAGCGACGGAGCAACCGGGAACCGAGCCTGCCCCGAAGTCATCGTCGTGATCCGCTGGCCGGCCCGCACGGACTCGGGCAGATCCTTATCGAAGTATTCGCCGAGTTTCGGCTTGTAGTCCCACAGATCAAGCTGCGACGGCCCGTCCGCCATGAACAGCCAGATCACCCGCTTGGCTTTTGGCGCGTGATGGTACGCAGGCATCATGCCATTCGTCCCCATGCCGCTCGCCCCTGTGTTGGTTCCACCCGTCGCCAGATCATTGGCGAAGATGCTCGGGTTGAGACAGCTCCCCAGCGCCGCCGCCCCCAGCCCGCAAGCCGACCTCCCAAAAAAGTGCCGCCGAGTCATCGCCTGCTTGTATTCGAGAAACGGGTCCATGTGAGTCTCCTGTGTGAGTGGTTTTGTTTTCGTCTTATCTTCGCCTTGTCCCCTCGCCCCTCGCCTTGGAGGGGAGAGGGCCAAGGTGAGGGGTTCTTCGGTTCTTGGATCGAGTCAGGAGGGCCGAGGGAAACCCCAGCGTTCATTTTCGTCGTTGAGGAGTTCACGCAACCGCTCAGCCAGTTCCGTGGGATAGCGTTCAGGCCACGTCTCATCGACGAGTCCCGTGTTGATGAAGTCCACCAGGTGCATCTGATCCTTTCGGCGAAACGACGTGAGCTTCATTCGCACGAGTGGTTCGAGGCCGAGCACCCGATAGTCCGCACCGGCTTCGCTTTCATCGACATCCGGCGCGGGAAGCAGATTCTCTGCTCGAACCTTTTCGTTCGCAAAAACCAAATGAACCGCATTCTCAAATTCGCAGTCAGGCCCATCCAGAAAGAAAACGATCCCCAAAGCCTGGCGGCGAGTAAATCCGCTGGGCTTGAGCGCCTCTTCCGCCGCATCCACGTCAGCCCGCCGGATCAGCAGGTCAACGTCCTTTGTGAACCGAACGGCCTCGGGCTTGGCTCGCCCCACCCAATTGGCAACCGCATTGCCTCCAATGACGGCATACGGCACCCCCGCAGCTTCGAGTGCCGCCGCCGCGCGGTTCAAGCGTTCGGTGATCTTGTCCACGGCGCGAAACACCCTTTCCAAGTCAAACGGTCCGAGTGTGAGAGTTGTAGTCATGGCATGACCCGCTGAAAGAACCCCGGCCATCGAATCAATCGTCCTCAACCGTGTCGAGGCAGTACTGCAATCTGACGGCGAGTTCGCCTGCAAACTTGCCAACCCACGACGCATCGACCAGGCCAACCTTGATCAGGTCGCGAACGTGGGTCCGATCGTGGTCCCGGTTTGCGTTGAGCTTCATGCGAACCAGGGCTTCCAGACTGAGCACCCGATATTCCCCCGTCGTTTCGCACTCATCAACGTCGGGCGCGGGCACAAGGTCCGTTTCGCGAACGCGCTCGGTGGCGAACAACACATGAATCGCGTCGCGTGCCTTCGCATCCGGTCCGTCGAGAAACATCGTCATCGCCCCCGACTTCCGAAAGACGAATCCGACAGGAGTCAGCGCGGCCGTCGCCACCTCAAGGTCAGATCGCCTCAACAGAAAATCGACATCTTTGGTGAAACGAATCATGGACTCATCGACTCGCGAGACCCAGTTGATGACGGCATTCCCGCCGATCACGGCATAGGGCACGCCGGCCGCATCCAATGCTGCCGCACCGCGACGAAGTCGTTCGTTGATCCTGTCCACGGTCCGGGCCACTTTATCCATGTCGAACGGGCCGAGTTTGAGAGTTGTTGCGGTCATCGAACTGCCTGCTGAAGAAAATCGTCTCGTTGAACCAAAGCCGTGTCATCTGACCGTGTCCGGTAGGAGATGGAGACGACCTTCGCCGCTCGCACCTTTACGCGGTCTGCCATTGAGCCAATTCCTCTTCCACCAATTCCTGTTCTTCAATCTCAACATGATCCACTTCGAGTCCGGCGTGCCTCACGTCGGCCACGGCCGAACGAATCGCGCCCTGCAATGTCGCAACTTCGCGGTCGAATCCGATCCGGGCACGGCCCGCCGAACTCGACAGCGTCCCATCCGAGCAACCACCGCCATAGAGCGCCTCGGTCTGCTCGTCAGTGAAGGAGTCGATCCCCTTCAGGTGCAGCGTAAATTTCCAGATCACGGTTCGTCTCCTGAATGATGAGGGCACGCATCAACGTCGCGCAGGATGCGACGGGCATGGTTGCCGGGATTCTGTGGGGTTGAGGCGACCCGCACTTGACAGCCGGTCCGATCAGCCTGCTCGCACCGCAGGGTGCAGTAGCAATGCCCCGAACCGGGCACCAGCCGCCAACCCAGTCCGAGAGCATATTCAATCGCATCGCTGACTTCTTTGTCCGGGTGAAACTTGGCCATGTCAGTTGCTCTTCACTCGGCGCGACATTCCACCACGGTCTTCACAAACGAGCGAAAGCACTTTGCTGCGTCTACTCGAACTTTCACTTCGGTAACTTGAGTTTCATCGTCCCCACATTCCCCGAGCCACTTTGATACGTCAGGTTTAAGACATCCTTTACCTGGGGACCGGACGCGCTGAATTTTTTAGCGCCGGCTCCATCGAATCTAATGCCATTCCCGGTGAGCTCCCCCTTAATGTCATGTGTCTGATCTTCACCTTTGATATTTTTTGCATCCCGGGTGTTGAAAATATGATACGTGCCCGTGAATTTGTTGCCGTCTCGCTTATCAATTGTGACCGTGACATCGCCTTTCCCGCCATTGCCGGAACCTTTCGTAATTACCCAATCACCATTGAGGACACTCCCCGCAGGAAGCAGGTCGGAAAGTGTCTCCTTCGCTGGTTTTTTTGCGACTTGAGGCTGCTTGGCCTTCAACTGCTCATTCTCATTCTTGAGGTCATCAATCTCCGTCTCAGCCGACTTGAGCTTTGCCTCAAGTTCCTTCACCCGGTCAGTCAATCGTTTCACCTCGACGCTATCGTCACCCTGAGCAGTAAACGGGATCGAAGTGAGCAACAAAGCGAAAGCAACCACAGCAGATCGTCGCATGACAAGGTCTCCGTATTGAGGAAGGGCTGAAAAGTTACGATGTCGGTAGCGCGAAAGAACCCCTCACCCTAACCCTCTCCCCTCCAAGGCGAGGGGCGAGGGGACAAGGCGAAGGCGGAAGACAAACATCACTTCGTAATCGTCTCATCCAGATTGATGAGCAGATTGGCGATCATGGTCCAGGCGGCGTACTCGCCGGGTTCGAGGTTCATGTTGCGGGGTGAATCTCCGTAGGCGAGCAGTTTCTCTGCGGCGGGTTTGTCGGCTTGGAAGGTGGTCAACTGCTTCTGCAAGGTCCGTTGGAGGACTTCGAGTTCTTTGGCCGTTGGCGGGCGGGCCGTTGTCCAGCGGAAGCCGAAGGTGAGACGCGACTCGGGGGTCGAGCCACCTTCGGTCAGCATCCGTTCGGCGAGGCGGCGGGCGGCTTCGACGTATTGCTTGTCATTCATCAGGGCCAGTGCCTGGAGCGGCGTGTTGGTGCGAGGCCGACGGACTGTGCAGTTCTCTCGCGAGGGTGCGTCGAACGTGGCCATCGACGGCGGCGGCGACGTGCGCTTCCAGAACGTGTACATGCTGCGGCGGTAGAGGCTCTCACCCGCGTCCTGCTTGAACTCGCGCGTGTTGCTGCCGACGAAGGCGACCGCTTCCCAGACTCCCTCGGGCTGATAAGGCTTCACGCTCTTGCCGCCCGATCGTTCGACGAGCAGGCCGCTCATCGCCAGGACCGAGTCGCGGATCACTTCAGCCTCAAGACGGAAGCGCGGGCCGCGTGCCAAAAGCTGGTTGTCGGCGTCGCGGGCGAGCAGTGCGGGCGAGACCTTGGCCGACTGGCGGTACGTTCCCGACATGACCATCAGCTTGTGCATCTGCTTTACGTTCCAGCCGGTGCGGATGAACTCGGTCGAGAGCCAGTCGAGCAGTTCGGGATGCGTCGGCCATGTGCCCTGCGCTCCGAAGTCTTCCGCCGTCTTGACGATCCCGTTGCCGAAGAATTGCTGCCAGTAACGGTTCACGATGACTCGCGAGGTGAGCGGATGGTTCGGCGCGGTGAGCCACTTCGCCAGCCCCAGCCGGTTGTTCGGCACGCCCTCGGGCAGCGGCGGCAACGCGGATGGGACGCCGCGTTCGACCTTGTCGCCCTTCTTGTCATAGGCACCTCGGATCAGGACGAAGGTCTCGCGCGGTGCTGGCAGGTCGCCGCTGATCATCGTGGCCGGGATCGCATTGTCGAAATCCGTCCGCTGCTTGGTGAGATCCGCCACTTTGGCGAAGAGCGGTGCAAACGTGGCCTTGCTCTCCTTGTGGATGTTCTGCACGAAGTAGTTGAGCAGTTGCTTCTGCTGATCGGGGTTTCGCTTCGCGCGATCCAGCTTGATGAGGTTCTGGATGTCGGCGGGAAGCTCTTTGCGTGGAGTCGGCAGTTCGGACTCTTCCCACGCCAGTTGCGAAGTGAACTCGGTCGGCACGGGCGTCGTGCGCGTGATGACTCCCGCCTTGTCCCAGTAGACCATGCCGCCGGATTGAGTGAAGGCCCAGCCATTCAAACTCGCTCCGGCCTTGAGACCGACATCGGCGATGTGTACTTCCAGACGCACCCACTCGCCCAACTTGGGTAGCGGGCCACCGAGCCGTTTGGCCGGAGTGTTCTTCGCACCGAAAGCGATCGCGTCTTCGTCGCCCCAGCTCATGCGATGCTCCCACGCGCCGTCGTTGAACTGGAGCATGACGGCCTTCGGCGGATTGGCCGGATCGAGATAGACGTGAGCGAAGAGGACATCCCCCTCGCCCAACTTCAGGCCGGGGTTGGCCGCCGTGAAGAAGTGTTGCGAGACCGCAGCTCCGGGGGCGGTGCGTGTGGATGACTTCTCACCGCTGAGGACCGGTCCCTCAGCTTTAGTGATGAACTTCCACGGCGTGTCTCCTTGCAGGTTGGCTCCCGCAGGCATGTCGTCGTCGAACCAGACCAATTCCTGACGCAGCACCGAGAGGGCGTCGGCGGGAATCGACTGGCCTTCGAGCGAATCGACGTACTGAATTTTGGCGAGGGCTTCGGCAACAGCCGCGTTGCTGGCGGCGATCTGCGAATCAAAGTCCTTCAACTTCGCGGTCTGCTCGGACGACGGCAGTTTCATCGTGGGAGCGGGCAGCAGCGCATTGCCGTCCATCGCCGCATCGGCCATCGAATAGAAGTACGAGTAGAGCGAATAGAACTCCTTCTGCGAGACCGGATCAAACTTGTGCGTGTGACAGACGGCACATTGCAGCGTCAGTCCGAGGAACACGGTGGAGAGGGCCTCGGTCCGATCAACCGCGTATCGCACGAGAACCTCATCGTTGATCGATCCGCCCTCGCTGGTCGTCACGTTGCAGCGGTTGAAGCCCGACGCCACCTTCTGCTCGGTGGTCGCGTTCTCAATCAGGTCGCCGCCGAGTTGTTCGATGGTGAACTGATCGAACGGCTTGTTCTGGTTGAAGGCGTTGATGATGTACTCGCGATACGGCCAGAGCGACCGTTCGTTGTCGAGGTGCAGTCCGTGCGTGTCTCCATAACGGGCGGCATCCAGCCAGATGCGGCCCTGATGTTCGCCGTAGCGCGGCGACTGAAGCAACCGTTCAACAACCCGCTCGTAAGCGTCGAGCGAAGCGTCGGCGAGGAAGGCATCGACTTCCGTCGGTGTCGGCGGGAGGCCGGTCAGATCGAGAGTCGCTCGGCGAATGAGTGTGATCTTGTACGCTTCGGGCGACGGTTCGAGGCCCACCTGTTCGAGCTTTGCCAGCACAAACCGATCGATGTCGTTGCGAACGTTGTTTGTGAACTTGGTGACAGGCGGTTCGCGACGTTCTGCCGCGAGGAACGACCAATGCCCCTGATACTCGGCCCCCTGAGCGACCCATAACTTCAGCGTCTCAATGTCGGACGGAGTGAGACTTTTGCCGCTCGCCTTGGGCGGCATCTGTTCGTCAGGATTCGCCGACGTGATCCGTTTGACGAGTTCACTCGCCGAGATGTCGCTCGGCACAATGGCCGCGTGCCCCGACTCTAGCTTGCTGACCGCGCTGTCTCGTTTGTCGAGCCGCAACCCGGCCTGAAGCTGCTTCTGATCGGGACCGTGACACAAATAACAGTTGTTCGACAAGATCGGCCGCACGTCCCGGTTGAACTCGATCTTCCGATCAGCCGCGCGGGCCTGTGAGACCAGAACCGATGTCGAACACAATGCCAACAGACCGACCGCAGTCGCGGCTCGAAAGGGAAACCGGCTTCGCATCAGAGAACCCTCGTCGTTCAAGCGGATAGAAATTCAAAGGCGGGAAGTTCAGGCAGGCGGCTCAATGGACGAACCGTGGGATCAGTATCGGTCGATCCCCCAATGGCTGTCAAACGCGACAGTCCGGATGTTGAGGAGAGCCGTCGATTCGTCGGTGCGGTTATGCGGAACGAGACGATTGGCGGGCGTCTCGCACTGAGGTCGAAGCAGATGTCGAGTTCAGGTACGCCGTGGAAACCGAGCAGAAGCCTTACGTCGTGGCCTCCGAACTGCGACGCGGCTATCTTCTCGACATTGAGATTTGTGGCGAGGCAACTTTGAGGAGAGCGGTTCCATGAGCGTCTGGCGTCTCGGTGTTGTGGTCGGTCTGTTGACGATGGGGATGTTTGGTCGTGTCGCGTGCGCGGCGGAGCCTGTTCAAGCCGGAGCAAGCAAGCCGAATGTGATCCTCTTCCTGATTGATGACCTCGGGTGGGCGGATTTGGGGTGCTATGGCAGCAAGTTTCACAAGACGCCGCATCTCGACAAGTTGGCTGCGGAGGGGATGCGGTTCACTCAGGCTTATGCCGCGTGTCCGGTTTGTTCTCCCACGCGAACGGCCATCATGACCGGACGGTATCCGCAGCGATCTGGCATCACCACTTGGCTGCCCGGACAGCCATCGCAGAAGAATCATCGGCTGCTCGCGCCCGACGTGCCGCTGCAACTTCCGAAAGAGGAAGTGACGATTGCCGAGGCGCTGAAGCCTGCCGGTTACGTGAGTGCCTCCATCGGGAAGTGGCATCTCGGCGGAGCCGGTTCGCTGCCGACCGATCATGGGTTCGATGTGAACGTCGCGGGGGACGACTCGGGGACGCCGTACAGCTACTTCGCTCCGTACACAGCGGGCGGGAATGGCACAGCGGGTGGAAACGGCAAGAAAAAGAACGGCAAGTCGATCGTCGGACTGGAGGAGGCTCCGGAAGGGGAATATCTGACCGACCGCCTCGCCGCCGAAGCCGAGAAGTTCATCGACGCCCAGCAGGAGAAGCCGTTCTTTCTGTATCTGCCTCACTATGGAGTTCACACGCCGATGAAGGCGAAGGCGGACATGATCGCCAAGTACGGCGCGATGCCGAAAGACCCGAACGGCTCACAACAGAACCCGATCTACGCCGCGATGATGGAGAGCATGGACGAGGCGATCGGTCGCGTGTTGAAGCGTCTGGAAGAGGCCAAGCTGACCGAGAAGACGCTGGTGATCTTCACGTCCGACAACGGTGGCCTCGTGAACGGCAACGGCCAGATCATCGCCCCAACTTCAAACGCGCCGCTGCGTGATGGCAAGAGCCATCTCTACGAAGGCGGCATCCGCGTTCCGCTGATCGTCCGCTGGCCGGGCGTCATCAAACCGGGTACGACCAGCGACGCGGTTGTGTCGAGCATCGACTTGTTCCCGACGATCATGGCGGCGTGCGGTATCCGCCGCGCCGCGACGGCTCTTGTCCCCTCGCCCCCGCCTGTCTTCGGAGAAACGAATACAGTGGGGGAGAGGGCTAGGGTGAGGGGGTCGAGCAGCAAGCACGCTTACCAACTCGTATCGACCTCTTCCCTTGCTCCTCATTCTACGGATGGGACAAGACCGAAACCGGAAAGCGAAGTAAGAACCCCTCACCCTAACCCTCTCCCCTTCCGAGCAAGGGGCGAGGGGACAAAGCCGAATGCAAAGGCGGCAGACCAAGAGATTCCGCTTGCCGTCAATCTTCAACCTTCAACCCTCAACCCACCACCGCTCGATGGTCTCAACCTGCGACCGATTCTCGACGGCAGCGGCAAGTTGGAACGCGACTCCATCTACTGGCACTTCCCGCACTACAACGGCAACGCGGGGGCGAAACCCGGCGCGGCGATTCGGGCGGGCGACTGGAAGCTGATCGAGTTCTACGAGACCGGACGGCGCGAGCTGTTCAACCTCGCCAAGGACATGCGCGAGTCCAACAACCTGATCGAGCAGAATGCCGACATCGCAACGGACCTCCATGCGAAGTTGACCGCGTGGCGCGAGTCGGTCGGCGCGAAGCTGCCGACCCCGAATCCCGACTATGCGCCGAACCTTCAGGCGGACGACGGCTCGGTGATGCTGCACTCCAGTACCGCCGATGTCTTCGGCACGATGCTGCGGTACGAGCCGCTGCCGAACAAAGACACGCTCGGCTTTTGGGTTCGGCAGGAAGACTGGGCGCGGTTCGAGTTCACGATCACCAAACCGGGCCGCTTTCGTCTGGTGCCGCATGTCGGCTGCGGGACCAACGGCGGCAGCCTCGTCCATTTTGAAGTGACCAACGCGGACAAGTCATCGACGCAGACACTGCCACTCACGGTCCCCGCGACCGGCGGCTTTCAAAAATTCGTCCCGCAAGACCTCGGCGAAGTGACGCTGACCAAGCCGGGACGTTACACGCTGTCGATCAAGCCACAGAAGAAAGAGGGGGTCGCGGTGATGGATGTGCGGCGAGTCGAACTCCGCCCCGTCACGACGGCCATGATGCTGCCGGACCTCAAGTTGCTCGAACCGTTCTGGCGTTCGACGACCGTTCATCGCGAAAGCGTTTTGTTTTTAAAGGAGTCCGCCGATCAACCGGCCGACGGGCGACTCCTGTTTCCCGCGACGAAGATCATCGCGGTTCATGCGGCCGATGGATCGAAGCGGTTCGAGTCGGGACGCGACTTCACATTGAGTGACGATGGCCAGCGACTGGTGTTGACCGAGAAGTCGGCGGTCCCGTCTCTGCGGCTCGACGAACTCTTTCCTCCCAAGGGAAAGCTGCCGTTGTGGAAGGGAGGTGCGGCGACGTTTCCGCAATCGCTGTCTCACAAAACGGGCGATCCCGAGACGCACGTCCTGTTCAACAACGGCCACTGGTTCCACGATCAGCAGATCGAAGTGACGTACGAGCGAGCCGCTACCGATTGGCCCGGCCCGGTTCCTCGTTTCGATGCGGGGCGGCTCCCGAAGACGCTCGCCAAATTGAAGGCCAAGCAGAAACTGACGATTGGCGTGAGCGGCGACAGCATCACGTTCGGACTGAATGCCTCGGGTCTCGTCGGCGCGTCGCCATTCATGCCGATCTATCCCGAGTTGGTCGCGGCTCAACTGCGCGAGACGTTTGGCGGTGAGATCAATCTCGTCAATCGAGCCGTCGGAGGCTGGAACATCAACAGCGGTCTGAAAGACCTCGATCAGTTGATCGCTCACCAACCGGACTTGGTCATCGTCGCTTACGGCATGAACGATGTCGGCTATCGCAATCCCGAGACCTACAAGGCGGGAGTCGCGAAGCTGATCGAACGCCTCCGGGCCGCGAACGCCGACGTGGAGGTGATCCTCGTCGCGACAATGCTCGGCAACGACCAGTGGCATCACACGCCGCGCGCGATGTTCCCGCTGTACCTCGACGCGCTGAAGTCGCTCGCAGAACCGGATGGCAAGCCCGCGCAAGGCACCGCACTGGCCGATCTCACATCGCTCTGGACGGAGATGCTGAAACGCAAACGAGACTGCGACCTCACCGGCAACGGCGTCAACCACCCGAGCGACTTCGGCCACCGACTCTATTCATCGGCCGTGCTGTCGCTGCTCGTCGAGTCACCCCGCTTGCCATAGCCCCGGTTGGACCTAGCCTCGGCTACCGAAGACATGACGGTTCAGTCTGCAACGGCCAGCACCATTCTCGGTGAGCGAACGGACGCGAGTCTGTCGAGCTCTCGCTCGGCCGCAGCCAGACTCCCGGCACTTGTGCGGTGAGTCATGATGATGAGCGGTACGATCGGAATCGCGCCCGCGCTGGCATCGACTTCGGGGGCTTCTGGCTGAATGATCGTCGAGAGGCTGATGCCGTTGCGACCGAGTACGCCGGTCACTTCCGCCAAGACGTTCGGCCGATCCTCCACCGACAGTCGCATGAAGTAGCGGCTCGATGATTCGTGCAGCGGGGCGAGTTCAAATGGCGGGGTCTCGCGCCACAGATCGAGATGCGCGAACGTGAGCTGTGCCCGGCCGATGGCGAGGTCGATGATGTCGGCCGTCACCGCGCTGGCCGTCGGAAGCTGGCCCGCTCCACGGCCCGAGTACCATACGTTGCCGACCACGTCTCCATCGAGCAGGATTGCATTGAACGGGCCGTGAATCTGCGCGAGCGGTCGGTCGGCGCGAATCAAAGTTGGTCGAACGCTCATCTCCAAACGACCATCAATCAGGTTGACCCGCGCGAGCAGTTTGATCGTATAACCGAGGTCCTTCGCGTGCTGGATGTCGGTGCGTTCCAGCTTGTCGATCCCCGAGACATGGAACTCGGACGACTTCACCTTCAGACCGAACGCCAACTGCGCGAGGATGCCCAACTTCTGGCCAGCATCCGTCCCGTTCACGTCGAGCGTCGGATCGGCTTCGGCGTAACCGAGGTCTTG
>JAYTXB010001200.1:0-1374 GCA_043743205.1 Schlesneria sp. | reverse complement strand
CTAGGCCGTGTTGACCTTTAAGCAAGGAGGATCATGGTTGCGGCCAAGTGGAGGAATGCGAGGAAGTTGCGTGCGGTTTTGTCGTAGCGTGTCGCGAGTCGTCGGCATTGCTTGAGCCGCGCGAACAGCCGTTCGATGTGGTTGCGTTCGCGATACAGTTGTTTGTCGTAAGTTCGTTGCACTTTGCGGTTGCGCTTGGGAGGAATGACGGCCTGGCCTCCTTGATCGTGGATGATCTGAAGCACCTTGTCGCCGTCGTCGCCCTTGTCGGCGAGCACCTGTTCCGCGACGAGCCCCTCCAGCAGCGGTGCGGCCTGAGTGATGTCGTGTGTCTGACCGGGCGTCAACAGAAACTTCACCGGGTTGCCGAGTGCATCGCAAGCCGCATGAATCTTCGTTCCGAATCCGCCACGCGACCGACCAAGCTGCTGATCCCCGCTTTTTTTCGAGCGCCCGCCGCATCATTCGTTCCACGCTCGCTCCGTAGGCTTCCATGCCAACCTCCCAGTTGATCCCTTAACCATTGGATCGCGCGGTTGCGTGCGGTAACGGTCGGTTCGTTCGGTGGATCAAACATCTTCGCATCGACGGCTGACGGCGAGACGTGGCAGACCGGAACGAAGGACGCGAAGTACGTCAGCTACCTGCGCGGGGTCGGATTCGGGAAGGGAATGTTTCTCGGACTGGGTGGCGATCCGGGAGCTGTCGGCGAATCGAGACCGTTCGTCATGACTTCCGAAGACGGCCAATCGTGGAGCGAGCCGATTCCCAACGTTGTCAATCAAGCTCTCTTGCCGGACGCCGCCGCAACTCAAGCCAATTTGAAGCCGCCACCGTCGAGCAAGAACATGCTGCGTCGAGTGGCGTTCGGCAACGAACTGTTTGTCGCGGTCGGTGATCGTGGCCGGCGATCCGTCTCGAAAGACGGACGGGAATGGACCGACACACCCAACATCAAAGCGATCGACACGCTGATTGACGTCGCGCGGCTCACGCGATGAAAAGCTCGGCCGCGATTTTTGGAACTCTGCCGGTCGTCGATGCCGCTCTTCGCTTGGAGATGATGGGCTGCGGATATAACTTCACCGCCGCGACCGCCGCCCTCGAACGTTTGGAATCCCGCACCGCAGAACTGATAAAAGTGCTCGCCTGAATTCGTGATGGGGTGACTCCGTTTCGAGCAGGGGGACAGACTTGAAACCTGAAGCGAGAGAAGCTCATGTTCCCGCGTATTTATCTCGACAACAACGCCACTACTCGGCCGTGGCCGGAGGTCATCGAGACCGTCGCGCATCACTTGCAGCACAGCTACGCGAATCCCGGCAGCCGACATGCCGAGGGGCGGCAAGCTCGCAAAGTCTTGGAGTCGTCGCG
>JAYTXB010001199.1:0-3351 GCA_043743205.1 Schlesneria sp. | reverse complement strand
GTCTTGCCCACACCGGTTGGACCGGCGAACAAGAACACACCGGTCGGACGACGCGGATCCTTCAGCCCGCTGCGACTGCGGCGCACGGCTTTCGCCACTTGCTTGATCGCTTCGTTCTGACTGACCACGCGACGATGCAGTTCGGTTTCCATCCCCATCAGACGGACAGCATCTTCGCTGGAGAGCCGTGTCAGCGGGATGCCCGTCATCTTGGCGACGACTTCCGAGATCACCTCAGCATCGACGACGCCGTCCTTCTCTTTGGACTTTTCGCGCCAGTCTTTGTTCAGGCCTTCCTTCTTCTTCTTGAGCTTGTCGGCTTGGTCGCGCAGCGATGCGGCCTTCTCGAAGTCTTGGTTGGCGACGGCCTCTTCCTTTTGAGTATTCAGCCGTTCGACTTCCTCTTCGATTTCCTTGAGGTCCGGCGGACGGACCATGGATTTGAGACGGATGCGAGCACCCGCTTCGTCGATCACGTCGATCGCCTTGTCAGGCAGGCAACGCGCCGTGATGTAGCGGGTCGAAAGTTCGACGGCCTTGGCGAGCGCGTCGTCTGTGATTTGGACGCGATGATGTTGTTCGTAGCGTTCGCGGAGCCCCTTGAGAATCTCAATCGTCTGCGCCGGTGACGGCGGTTCGACGATGACGTTTTGGAAGCGGCGTTCGAGCGCTCCGTCCTTCTCGATGTACTTGCGGAACTCATCCAGCGTCGTGGCACCGATGCACTGAATCTCGCCGCGCGACAGAGCTGGCTTGAGTACGTTGGACGCGTCGATCGCTCCCTCGGCCCCGCCCGCACCGACCAGCGTGTGCAGTTCGTCGATGAACAGGATCGTGTTCTTGGCTCGTTTGACTTCGTTCATCACGGCCTTGATGCGTTCTTCAAACTGACCGCGATACTTGGTCCCGGCAACCATCATTGCGAGGTCGAGAACGACGATGCGTTTGTCGCGCAGTAATTCGGGGACTTCGCCGCTGACGACCATCTGAGCGAAGCCTTCGACGATGGCCGTCTTGCCCACGCCCGCTTCGCCGAGCAGTACAGGGTTGTTCTTCTGGCGACGACAAAGGATTTGAATGACGCGTTCGATCTCGTTCGCTCGCCCGATGACGGGGTCGAGTTTGTTCTGGCGAGCTAACTCGGTGAGATCGCGGCCGAAGCTGTCGAGGGCTGGTGTCTTGCTCTTGCCTGACTTGCCACCGCCGCCACTACCACTTGCGCTCCCACCGCCGCCACTCCGTTCTTGAGTGCCGGTGCCACCACCACCTTCGCCGCCATCCATGCCGTGACCGAGCAGGTTCAGCACTTCTTCACGCACATCTTCGAGCTTCAGCCCGAGGTTCATCAAGACTTGGGCGGCGACACCTTCTTGCTCGCGGATCAAACCGAGGAGCAGATGTTCAGTGCCGACGTAGTTGTGGTTGAGGTTGCGTGCCTCTTCCATCGCGTACTCGATCACCTTTTTGGCGCGAGGCGTCTGTGGCAGCTTGCCCATCGTGACCATGTCTGGCCCCGACTGCACAATCTTCTCGACCTCCAACCGAATCTTGCGAAGATCGACTTCGAGGTTCTTCAGCACATTGGCCGCAACCCCGGAGCCTTCTTTCACCAGTCCGAGCAGGATGTGCTCGGTGCCGATGTATTCGTGGTTGAACCGCTGGGCCTCTTGATTAGCCAGTTGCATGACCTTGCGGGCGCGATCAGTGAATCGCTCGTACATTACGGAAGCCTCCGAAGTGGGGAGAGTGGGTTGTCCCACCGTAACTGCTGGGTTGAACTAGGAGTGGGTTGATCTAGGTGTGAAGAGACGACCGGCTTGCTGGGGCAAGGTCGTTGAAAACAGGATGGCCGCCGGGCTAAGGATACGTCACGGTTGAACCAGTCGAGGCCATTTTTAAACGCTTTGGGATCGCTCCGACAGGTGAACGTGTCACTCATGCCGAACGATCCCACTCGACAATCGCTACAACCTGCTCGATCGGAAAAACCGCAGCGATCCGCCCAGCCCAACCACCAATGGCGGGCGATTCTAGTAACGTGTCTGATGGAGGGCAAGGAGCCTCGAAAGCGTGCGCAGCCCCTTCAAACCGCTTACAACTCGCTTGATTTGACGCGAGGCATCACGTACCACCACTCGCCTTGCTCCCTCTGGAAAATGCCACTGTGACGATCCCTTCGACCGAGACGTATCGCATTCTTGACGCCGCTGCGAACCGTGCCAGTGAGGGCCTGCGCGTCGTCGAAGACTACGCCCGCTTCGGTCTCAACGACGCTCATCTATCACGCCTTTTAAAGGAGTGTCGGCACGAGTTGGCGAACACGCTGTCGAGCCTTTCTGTGACGCGACGCCTCGCCGCGCGAGACACGCTTGGCGACGTGGGGACTTCGATCAGCACCGCATCCGAATACCAACGTGGCTCCGTCGGCGATGTCGCCTGCGCGTCATTCAAGCGAGCTCAAGAAGCGCTGCGAACGCTCGAAGAGTTCAGCAAGCTGCTCGGAGATGATTCTGGTTCAGACGGGTCCACAACTTCGCCCGCACGGCGCTTCGAGCAGTTCCGCTACCGGCTTTACACAGCCGAGAAAGCCGTGCTGCGAACTCGATTTTCACGAGAACGACTGATCGATCAGCGACTCTACTTATTGGTGACGGCCTCCGCCTGTCGATCTGGTTGCGAGCCCGTTGTGCGCGCGGCGCTGTCCGCAGGCGTGAAGCTCATCCAAATGAGAGAGAAGTCGCTGCCAGACCGGGAATTCATCGAGCACGCCCGGCGACTGCGTGCGTGGACGAGCGATGCCAACGCCCTGCTCATCGTGAATGATCGTCCCGACATCGCGGTCCTGGCGGAAGCGGATGGCGTCCACATCGGCCAAGAGGAACTTTCAGTCCGAGACGCGCGACGAATCGTCGGGCCAGACCGCTTGATCGGCGTCTCCACGCACAACATCGAACAGGCACGACAAGCGGTTCTCGACGGCGCGGACTATCTCGGTGTTGGCCCGACTTTTCCCAGCGGCACGAAGTCGTTCGAGTCCTTCGCCGGACTGGACTTCATTCGCCAAGTCGCCGCTGAGATCTCGCTCCCTTGGTTTGCCATCGGCGGCGTCGACGCGAATACCATCACGGCAGTGATGGATGCGGGCGCACGTCGCATCGCCGTCAGCGGGGCCATCCTCACCGCGACCGATCCTCACGCCGCCGCCTCAGAATTGTTGAAGGCCTTGATCCCGCCCAGATGACTCATTCCAAGTTAGGATCGGCAGAGCAATCACTGTCGGGATTTGGTGAGCCGGGTGCCGTGAGGCCCCGGACTTTTGGGCGAAGAATCCGGGGCCTTACGGCACCCGGC
>JAYTXB010001198.1:0-1297 GCA_043743205.1 Schlesneria sp. | reverse complement strand
CGCGACGACTTCATTCTTTTCGTTGAGCAGCGTCACTCGGGCGTGAAGCTCCGGTACGACGAGCAAGTTCTTCCAAGTTTCGCAGTTCGCGGGGAGGCCATAACCTTTAAGAGTCTCCACATACTTGCCATCCATGGTGAAGTATTGCAGCGCGTGGTTGGCTCGATCGCAGACGACAATCGACGGTGTGCGACCGGCTCGCTTGTCGATCCAGATACCGTGCGGAGTGTTGAACTTCCCTTCGCCACCGCCTGCCCCACCGAAGTGCGAGACCCACTTGGCGTCCTTGTCGTAACGGTGGGCCACGAACGCGCCGTAGCCATCGACCAGCAGGAAGCCGCCATCGTCGAGGAACGCAAAGTTCGTCGGCATGAACCGATCGCGGCCCCAGACTTTGGCTCGCTTCGTGTCTTCCTCGGCGGCATACACACCCGACTGCATGGGGGCGTATTGCTCCCACACGGTCTCTCCTTTCAGAGTCATCTTCGCGAACGACTTCACCTGCTGATATGAGCAGACGTAGAGGAATTCTTCCGAGCCTTCCGTTCTGATCTCGATGCCGTGACCGCCTCCTTGGAACCGCTCTCCGAATGCACGAATGAACTTGCCATTCGAGTCGAACACGAAGATCGACGGATGGTCCTTCAAATCCTCACGGCCTTCGTGGATGACGTAGAGGTTGCCGGACTGATCGACCGCGACGTTGTGCGTCGTCTGCCACGTGTACTTGTCGGGAAGTTGAGGCCACTCGTGCTGGACCTCAAACTGGTGTTCGCCCTCACCGACGATGAGCGGTTTGTCGGTCTTGCTTTGGGCATGAATGGCAGGAGCGCAAACAAGAACTGCTGTGGTGGCAGCAGCGGTCGAAAGGAATTGGCGGCGAGACAGAGACATGTTGCAGACTCCAAGTTGGGGGGAAAACTACGTCGAGAGGGAGAAGGACAGATACGGGACGCGAGCCGTTCCACTTCGGTCGGCGCGTCTTGGCAGAGATGCTTGGCAGTCATTAAGACCGGTGCATCAACAACGGTCAGGTTTGGGTGAACCGGGTGCCGTGAGGCCCCAGACTTTTCGGCGAAGAACCCGGGGCCATACGGCACCCGGCTCACTTCGATCTTCGGATTTATGCCGCCAGTTGTTCAGGTGCCGATCCTTAGCGTGACGACTTTGCTTCTGGTGGGTCTGGGATATAGGTGTTGGTCAGTTTCGCATAGTCCTCGCGAACGGGGCTGAAGACATCGAGTACCAGACACGGCCCATCGACCGCGACAGCACGATGCGGGACGTTGGGGGGAAT
>JAYTXB010001197.1:0-1643 GCA_043743205.1 Schlesneria sp. | reverse complement strand
CGGCGTGATGCGTGCTCCGTTCTACATTCAAAAGGTGCAGGACGGGTCGCTCAACCCCAAGTCACATTTGATCGTCGAGAAGGAGTCGGCCAGTTCGATCGTCGCTGACGGGGGTTGGGGATTGGGGCAAGTACTGGCTCAGGAATTGATGGGCCAACTGATCGCGAAGTGTGAGACTTCTGCCATCGCGTGCGGAACATTGCGTCGAGCGGCTCATATCGGTCGGTTGGGTGAGTACGCCGAGATGGCGGCAGCGCGCGGCTTCACTTCGATGATCGTCGCCAACACGCACGGATCGGGTCAGCGCGTCGCCCCCGTCGGTGGCAAGCGGCCTCGTTTGGGAACCAACCCGATCTGCATCGGAATGCCGGGCGGAGCCAGCGGACCATTCGTGTTCGACATCGGCACCAGCGCCACGGCCGAAGGCAAAGTCCGCGTGAAGAAAATCGCAGGACAACCGGTTCCCGCAGGTTGGGTCCTCGATCCCGACGGCAAACCGACCACGGATCCGAACCAACTCTACGGTGAGCCACCGGGAACGATTTTGCCACTCGGCGGTGATCAAGCTTACAAAGGCTTCGGCCTCGCCTTCATGATCGACATGCTGGCGGGAGGCCTCTCGGGTGGTCAGTGTCCGTTTGCCAGCCCGCCTCCACCACTGGGCAACTGCGCCGTTTTCTGGGTCATCAACCCCGACTTCTTCGGCGGATCGACTCACCTCCTCAGTGAAGTCGGCAAGTTGGAGACCTACGTTCGCGATGTCCCCAAGATTGATGGAGTGCAAGACGTAACCCTCCCTGGCGATCCCGAGCGTCGTACCTTGGCCTCGCGCCGCGCGAACGGCATCCCGCTCGACGACGGCAACTGGAAGGCACTCGTCGAAATGGCGAGCAAGCTCAACGTCGCCGTCCCGGTCCTGTGAACAGGATGTCGATAAAACCGCAGCAGGTAGGGTGTGTGCAGTCTGCGGAATACACCTCTCTTGTCAGTGAAGCAGACGATGCGTTCCAAAGACTCCACGCACCCGACGGTTCGGACCTCGATCGTCCAGAAGCACCGAAGGACCGGCGCATCAACAACTGGCGGTAATAAACGGATGATCTAGCTAGGCGAGCCGGGTGCCGTGAGGCCCCGGGTTCTTCGCCTAGAAGTCCTGGGCCTCACGGCACCCGGCTCACCAAACTCCGATAGTGATTGATGCGCCGGTTCAAAGCGGCTCGTTCTCACGCGGTTCGTACTGGATCGCGTTCGGACTGGCTGGCAGTTGTGAAGACCTGCGGGAACTGAGCTGCCAATCGGTGCGCCAACTCTTCCATGGCAGGTCGCTCGGTGGCGTAGTGACCAGGCAACAACAAGGCCATGCCAAGATCGCGAGCTTCCAGGCAAGCGTGAAACCGGGCTTCACCCGTCAGCAACGCCTGACAGCCCGCGCGATGGGCGTCGCGCAGGAACTCGGCCGCCGCACCACAGGCGATCCCCAGTTTCTCGATGCGCTGCGCGGGGTCTCCCACAAATTGCACGTTCGGTTGATGCAGACGGTCAGCGATGACGCGGTTCAATTCACCGAGCGTCATCGGGCGAATCAGTCGCCCGTATCGCCCCGCTCCCGAACCGTCTGGCATCACGCGCAGTGGCAGGACATC
>JAYTXB010001196.1:0-4596 GCA_043743205.1 Schlesneria sp. | reverse complement strand
TTGCTAAGGATTGCGGTGAAACGAAATCAGCAAGACCTCACTCGCCAATCGCCTCTCTTCCCCCTTCAAATAGGAACGCCCTGCCGTGAGCCAACTCGATACACTGGTCTCTCAAGCCAAGTCCCAACTGGATGCTCACACCGTCGAGACGGTGCAGTGGCACTTCCATCATTCGACCGGTAGCCCGTTCTGGTTGGAGAAGGCGAAGACCTACAATTTCGACCCGCTGACCGAGGTCAAGTGCTTTGACGACCTCAAGAAGTTCCCGCACTTTGAGGACGACTGGCTCCGTGGTGGGCCGATCAATCGTTGGGTGCCGAAGGGACTGGCGGGCAAGCCGGTCTACGTGTTTGAGACCGGTGGCACGACGGGTGTCCCCAAGAGTCGCATGGTGATCGAAGACCATTGGATCGACTACGAGAACTTCAGCGACACGCTGCCCGACGAGTTTTTTCCGCGCGGATCGAACTGGCTGATGCTCGGGCCTTCTGGGCCAAGGCGACTCCGTCTGGCGGTCGAGCATCTCGCACAGTATCGCGGCGGCATCTGCTTCTGTGTGGACCTCGACCCGCGCTGGGTCGTGAAGCTCATCAAGAAGGGGAAGATCAAAGAGGCCGAAGATTACAAAGACCACGTCATCGACCAGGCCGTGACGATTCTCTCTGCCAATCACGACATCAAGTGCGCATTCATGACGCCGAAACTGCTCGAAGCCCTCGCCATGCGATTGCTTGATGACGGATCGAGCATCGCTGAGACGGGGATTAAGGGGATCTTCGCCGGCGGAACCGAGTTCACGCCGCAGTGGTATCGGACCTGTCGGGAAGAGTTGCTCGGTCCCGATGTGTACATCACGCCGACCTACGGCAATACGCTGATGGGCCTCGCGTGCGGTAAGCCGTTCGATCCGGCCGACAACTTCAAGATCACTTATCACGCTCCACAACCGCGTGCGGTGATCGAAACCGTCGAGTTCGAGGACTACAACCAAGTCGTGGGCTATGGCCAGACCGGTCGCGTGAAGCTCTACACTTTGACCAAGGAACTCTTCATTCCCGGCTTCATGGAGCGGGACGAAGGTGAACGCGAACAGCCGCACGAGAAGTATCCGTGGGACGGCATCAGCGGCACCCGCCCCTTCCACGTCTTCGCGAAGACGACAACGGTTGGCGTCTATTGACGCGGACTCGATGGACTCGTCCTCGTTGTTCAATGCTCGTGGTCATCGTGGACGACTCACTTTTCTCTTCAAAGGCATGCGCATGAAAACTCGTCTCGTCGGTCAGGTGTGTCGTGGACTCGCCGTCTTGCTCCTCACCGCCGGGTGGTTGCGTGCCCAAGAGGAACCAGTCGGTTTGCCAAAGGCCGTGATCGACGGCATAGGCTTGGGGTGGAGGGCGTTGGGTGAGGCCGACTTCGTCAACGTGAACTGCGATCCTGACACGTGGACTTGGAAGGATGGCGAGGTGCATTGCACCGGCAAGCCGGTGGGTGTGACTCGCTCCACCAAGCAGATCACCAATTTTGAACTCGTCGCGCAGTGGCGACATCTCAAGGCGGGCGGTAATTCGGGCATCTTCGTTTGGGCGACGGAAGAATCTCTGACAGGACTCAAACCCAACTCGCTTCCACCCGGCGGGATCGAGGTCCAAGTGCTTGACCACGGCTATACCGAGCAGTACGAAAAATCGAGCGGCAAGAAAGCCGACTGGTTCACAACCCACGGCGATGTCTTCCCCGTCGGTAAGTCGAAGATGACGCCGTTCCCTCCTGTCGCGCCCGGTGGCTCGCGCAGTTTTCCCAGGAAGAACCTGAGTAAAGGGCTGGGCGAATGGAACCACTACTACGTGCGCGCCATCAACGGCGAAGTCCGACTCTGGGTGAATGGTGAGGAAGTTTCGGGCGGCACCAATTGCGAACCGAAGACCGGCTACCTCTGCCTCGAATCGGAAGGCGCACCGGTCGAGTTCAAACAACTGCGCATTCGTGAGCTGCCCTAACAGCTCATCAGGGCTGTCCCGTGATTCAAGCAGGGAGTCGAGATTTCGACCCACCGGCACTGTTCTCGAACACGATTTCTCAAGGATCCGATCGTCATGCCGAAGAAGAAAGCTGCCAACAAGAAGATTGTCAAGAAGGCCGCTGCGTCAGCCACCGCTTTGCCGCGCATTGTCATGCGTACTGGGGAGGCCCTTGTGGAAGCGGCCCCGGCGTACTCGGCAGCAGAACCGGAAGTGGTCATCGGCGAACTGGATGGACCAGTCGGCTACGCCATCGCCAACTTGATCGGCGATCAAACCAAGGGCCATTCGCGCGTCTTCGCAATCCTCAACTGTGACGTGCAAGTGCGACCGGTCACGTTGATGGTCAGCAAGGTGACGGTGAACAACACCAAGTACACCAACATTCTGATGGGGTCCGTTCAAGCCGGGATCGCCAACGGTGTGCTGGACGCCGTGCGGGCGGGAGACATTCCGAAGGAGAAGGCCAATGATCTCGGGATCATCGTCTCGGTATGGCTCGACCCGAGCGTGACCGAAGTCGAAGTCGATCACAACATCCTGTTCGAGACCAATCGAGCCGCCACCGCGAAGGCGATTCACAAGGCGATGCACCACGAACCGGGGATCGACTGGCTGCTGAAGAACCAAGCCAACGTGACGCACTACTTCCACCAACTCGGTGTCGAGAAGAAGCTCTGACACGAGAGGGCACTGCCAAGGCTGCGCAGTGTCGCGCCTATGACGGACGAATCAACAACTGGCGGTATCAACCTCATGAACGAGGTGAGCCGGGTGCCGTGAGGCCAATGGCCCTTGTTTTAGAAAAGTAACCCGCAGCGTGAGCGAGGAAGTTCCCAGTTTTCGGGGTCTCACACGCCCTCGCTGACGCTGCGGGTTTCTAAAACAAGGGCCATTGGCCGTGAAGCCCCGGACTTCTAGGCGAAGAACCCGGGGCCTCACGGCACCCGGCTCACCCAATTCCAACAGGTACTGAAGTGCCGACTCCGGCCGTTTGAATGAGGCTCACATCCATCATGAATACTGTGTTGTTGGCGGGCCTGTTGTTCAGTCAGATCGAACCATTGCCGGTAGGCAAGTCGATGGTCACGGTTCATTTTGGCGAGGTGGCGCTCAAGCTGTTCCTCTACAAGCCAGCGGCCTTTCGCGACGGACCGCTGCTGATGGTCTTTCACGGCGTGCTGCGAAACGCCGAGGAGTACCGCGATCATGCCGTACCGATGGGCGATCGGTTCGGATCGCTCATCGTCGCGCCACTGTTTGACGAGGCGACATTTCCTCTGGAGAAATATCAGTTCGGCGGGATCGTGACCAAAGGGCAAGCCACGCCGCCAGCGGAGCGTACTGGCGAATATGTGAACCGCATCGCGAAGGAGCTACGTCGGCGCGAAGGTCGTGCCGACATGCCCTACGCGCTGATCGGTCACTCGGGCGGCGGGCAATTCTTGGTGAGACTCGCCGCGTTCGTGCCAACCGAAGCAACACGCATCGTCGCTGCCAATCCGGGGACGCATACGTTCCCGACGTTGAACGCCGACTTCCCCTACGGATTCGGCGGACTCCCCGCCGAGTTGCAGACGGACGCCGTCCTCAAGGCGTATTTGGCTCAACCGCTGACGATCTACCTTGGTACCAAGGACACGGAACGCGACGAGCATCTCGACATCAAGCCTCCCGCCGATGTTCAAGGTCGTGTCCGCTTCGAGCGTGGCCAGAATGCGTTTGCCGCCGCGCAGAAGCTGGCGAACGAACGTGGCTGGCCGTTCGGTTGGAAGCTGGTCATCGCGCAGGATGTGGAACACGACCACGAAAAAATGTTCAACCACGAAGCCTGTGCGCGGGCACTCGGCTGGAGCAAGCCGTCTCCGTGAAGTCGGACGTAGGATGGGCACTCTTGCCCGTCTGGTCTGCGGCTGCTTGCCTTCGATCCAGAGTGGCTTTCCCTCGAAAGCCGGACGGGCAAGAGTGCCCATCCTCCAAATTGCAGTGTTGTTCTTGGTCGTCTCCTTCCGCTCGCGCGAGTCGTCTTCTACAGTGCTGCTGCGGAGCGGGCCGAGCGACCGCGGCGAGGTTGCCTTGGTGATCTCGTCGAGGAAAGTCCGGGCTTCATAGGACACGGTGGTGGGTAACGCCCACCGTTCGCAAGGACCGGGACAGTGCCACAGAAAGTAAACCGCCGAACGTCGAAGTTGCACCCGAGAGTTCGCTCTTGGAAGGCTACGACGTGGTAAGGGTGAAACGGTGCGGTAAGAGCGCACCAGCGAATCGGGTGACCGATCGGCTCGGTAAACCCCACCGGAAGCAAGGCCAAGCAGGACGCAGTTCGATCGAGTCGCAAGGCGCGATCGGCGCGAGGCGGTTCGTCTCGTAATGACGTTCGGGTAGGTTGCTAGAGCCGGCGAGCAATCGTCGGCCCAGAGAAATGGTCGCTCACGACAGAACCCGGCTTACAGGCCCGCTCCGCACTTCTTTCGCCTGTTGAAGAGGAACTCCCAATCGTGAGTACCGGCTGTCGCCTTCATCCGTGCCCCGGCCTTGCCATCCGTGCGATCAAATCAAGTCAGAGAGATCGCAC
>JAYTXB010001195.1:0-4528 GCA_043743205.1 Schlesneria sp. | reverse complement strand
GAGGTCATACTCGTAGAAGCCGGTGACAGAGACTTCGCTGATCGCGCCGGTGGCCGCGCCTTCCAGCTTGCCCTCGATCTTGATCCGGGCGATTTGCTTTTCGACTGATGCCAGCGAACAGGTCAGTTCGCCCTTCGAGATCGCGTCGATTGCAGTCAACATTTGGAATGCCCAACCGGGCGAGGTCCACTTGTCACCGATGGCCACTTCCTTGGATGGCAGCAACGCAATCAGCGCGAGGCTATCGGCCGGAGACCGCAGCAGGTCGAGTTCATTCGAGGTGAAAGCCCCTCCCAAACTGTAGAGTTCGACGCCATCAATACGTCCCTGCGCGACGACCAGTTTCAAGCGATCATCCAACTTCGACGAAGACTTCTCCGCTCCGACGACGATGTCCGATTGAGTCGTCTCATAATCGCGGACGGAACGGTAAGACTCGGCCTCACTACCTGGCCCGAGCAATCTTCGCTCGCGATAGGACAACGCGGCGGATGCGGTCAGCTTCAGTGGCTCGACTTTGGGCGATGGCTGCGTCTTGCCCGTCACTTCGACTCGCGTGCCACATCCGAAGACTCGTGCGTCATCGACCGGCTCGGCGAGCTTGTACTTCTCACCCGCGCAGAGGGACATCGAAGAAACGACGAATACCCCCACCATTATCCGGCACGCAACTGGTACGGTTCGCATCATGTCAGCACATCCTGGTCTGAAAGAAGTGTTAGAAACGCCGCCTACTCGGAGATCAATGTTGTCGAGATCGGTCGATCACATCGCGTCCACGACCGCGCCGTTCCGCTCTGCCATCGACTGCGCGGCCGAGACCAAGCCTTCCACATCCAGTCCAATGTCGGCAAGTAGCTCTTCCCGCTCACCGTGCTCGATGAAGCGATCTGGAATCCCGAGGCACTTGAGATTGTTGGTACTCACCCCGCCCGCATTTGCCGCTTCCAGGACCGCCGCGCCGAAGCCGCCGCAGACGGAGTTCTCTTCGACGGCAATCACAAAGCCGCATTCTTGGAGTGCCCGGAAGATCGTTTCTTCATCGAGCGGCTTGGCGAAACGTGCGTTGATGACGCCGACATCCAATCCCTGCTCTCGTAGTCGTTCGGCAGCACGGACGCACATCGGAAAGAAGGCTCCGAACGCCAGAAACATTCCGTCGGCTCCCCACTGCCAAACTTCCGCCTTACCGAGTTCAACCGGCTGTTCGGGCCGCTCAACGTGTTCGACGTTGGCCTTTGGATACCGGATCGAGACTGGGCCAGAATGCGAGAGTGCGAAGTTCAGCATCGGCGCGACATCGAGTTCATCGCCCGGTGCCATGACCGTCATGTTCGGGAAGATGCGCATGTAACTGTTGTCGAAGACACCATGATGCGTCGGACCATCAGGACCGGCGAGGCCACCGCGATCGAGACAGAACGTGACGGGCAGGTTCTGCAACGCGACCTCTTGGAAAATGTGATCGAAGCTGCGCTGCAGGAACGTGCTGTAGATGTTGACGATCGGTCGCAGCCCCGCCTTCGCCATGCCCCCCGCGAATGCGACCGTGTGTGCTTCGCAGATTCCGGTGTCGAAGAACCGCGTGGGGAACTCTTGGCGAACACGACCGAGTTTGTTCCCCTCACACATGGCGGCGGTCAGCACGCAGACCTGTTCGTTGTCGAGCATCGCGTCGTAGATCGCGTCGCTCATGACGTTCGTGTACGCCTTCGACGACGACTTCTTTACCGAGACCACTTCCTGCCGCGCGCCGCGCACGATCTGCGGCGGAGCGTGATAGAGTACCGGGTCTTCGCAAGCGGGATCGAAGCCCTGTCCCTTCTGCGTGAAGACATGCAGCAGCACGGGGCCACTCACTTCCTTGACCATCTCCAGCGTGCGACGCAGGCCAAGCAGATCGTGCCCATCGACCGGACCGATGTAGCGGAATCCCAACTCTTCAAAAAGCATCCCGCCGTGTAGGAAGCCCTTCATGGCGTCCTTGAATTGCGAGATCGCCTCGCGCGACGCCTTACCGACGACGGGCAACTTATTCAGCAGCCAAGTCACATCCCGCTTGAGGCCATTGTAAAACGGGGCCGTCCGCGCTTTATCGAGATACTTCGCGAGTCCGCCGACGCGTGGACAAATTCCCATCTTGTTGTCGTTCAGAATGACCAGCAGGTCTTTCTTGAGTTCGGCGGCGTTATTCATGGCCTCGAACACGACACCCGAGGGCAAGGCGCCGTCGCCAATGACTGCGACCGATTTGCGACCACTCTGGCCGAGCAAGTCGTCTCCCACTTTGAGTCCCAACACAGTCGAGACGCTCGCTCCCGCATGGCCCGTCATGAAGAGGTCGTACTCGCTCTCGTTCGGGTTTGGAAAACCCATCAATCCACCCTTGGTGCGGATCGAACGGAACTGCTCGAATCGCCCGGTGATGAGCTTGTGCGGATAGACCTGATGTCCGGTATCCCAGATCAGCCGGTCTTGTGAGAAGTCGTAGACCTGATGCAGCGCGAGACACAACTCGACGACGCCGAGGTTGCTCGCAAAGTGAGCCGACCGTTCGGTCACGAGGTTGCAGAGCGTCTCGCGGATCTCATCCGCGAGCTGCAACATCTGTGAGTCGGTCAGCCCACGCAGGTCACGCGGTGATTCAATCCTAGGCAACAGTTCAAAGTTCATGTTCGTTCCCTTGGAGTGCGGCACCTCAGTGCCACTTTCCTCTGTGGCGTTGCCACCCTTGTACTTCAAAAAACTTCAACTCACGAAAGCGGCTCTGCCATAAGGGAAAGCGGTACTGAGGTACCGCACTCAAAATTTCAATGATCTCGTTGCGTCACAAATCGAGCCAGCGCGATCAGCTTACGGCCTTGCTCACCCAACGGTTTCAGCAACTCACACGCATCATCAATCAACCTGTCCGCCTTCAGGCGGCTTTCTTCCACGCCGAGCAGCGCGGGGTAAGTCAGCTTGCCGAGAGTCGCATCTTTGCCGACCCCTTTCCCCAGCTTGACCGCATCGCCCGTCACGTCCAACAGGTCATCCGCAATTTGGAACGCTAAACCAACACGTTTTCCAAATTCTGCCAAACAATAGAGCATTTCCGGAGACGCCCCAGCCACGCGTCCCCCCAAAGTCACCGCACTGGTGAGCAAGCGGCCGGTCTTACGGCGATGGATCGCTTCGAGTTGGGCGAGAGGCGAGGAAGGTTGAGGGTCGAGGGTTGAGAGTTGAGAGGCAGCAGACGAAGCCGCGAGCTTCGACGATGAATCCTCGCTTGTCCCCTCGCCCGCCGTTACCTGATTCCTGTCCGCTGTCTCCTGTCCCCTGTCTTCCCCTTCAATATCCGCCACTTGTCCCGCGACCATGCCGCACCAACCTGCCGCACTCGCGAGGTCGGCACAGCACGCTGCCGCGACAGACGCTGGGTGCGTGTCACGCGCGATGACTTCAAACGCCAGCGTCAGCAGGGCATCTCCCACGAGGATCGCCAGGGCCTCGCCGAAAACCTTGTGATTGGTCAGCCGCCCGCGCCGATAGTCGTCATCGTCCATCGCGGGGAGGTCATCGTGTACGAGCGAGTATGTGTGAATCATCTCAATCGCGCAGGCCGCAGGCAGAGCCGCCTCGATCGAACCGCCGCACGCTTCACACGCGAGCAGCACAAGTACGGGCCGCATCCGCTTCCCGCCCGCCAACAGGCTGTAAGCCATCGCCTCGCGCAAAGTGTTCGGACAGTCAGTCGCATCAGGAGTCAAACTACCGCCGACATACGTCTCCAGCCGCGCGTGAACCAGTTCGCGCAGCGAGACCAAATCGGCTTCAAGAGTGCATCCCCGCATCGCCATCAAGATTCTTCCGCGTCCGTGCGTGCGAGTAATTTCGTTCAGCCACATCCTCAATTCAGTGAAGCGGGCTGGAAAGTGCGGCGCATGTTACCGCCGAGTTTCTGCGACGCAAAGGCGCAAGATTGGCGAAAGCTAGGTCGGTCACATTTTTTGAACGGTGAGCAGTGCCTCGTTCGATGGACTGAGAATCTCAGTCAGGGAACGACTGGGCGACGTTGGCAAGTCATTCCCTGAGTCGCACTCGCGTGGTGGAGCAACTGACCAACCCCGAGCGAGTGAGTGACAAGTTCTCCCGCGACAGCATGCAACAGAAAGGGGCAGACCTGAACGAGTCCCCTTTCAGAGAGCTGTTGCGGTCAGGCTCATTCGGGTTGAGGCGTGTTGACGATTTGCCACGCGATGAGGCTCTTCGTCAACATCGTTCAAGGTCGCTGCGTTCTCACACAGCAGCCGCTTGCGACCCAAGTCGCGGCCCACGTGGCGGATGAATGGTTCCCTGTCACTCGCCTCAACTCCGGTATCCGGGTTGCTTTGCTCGTGAGGAGTTCCTTCCTCATGAATCGAGTCCGACCATGCGACCTCAATCGTTTTCTTGTTTCGCGACGGGTTGCCTGCTGCTTGTCAGCCCGGTGCTGGCGACTGCCGCATTGCCTCGCGATTGCGCTGCGCTGCTGAACAAGCCCGTGATG
>JAYTXB010001194.1:0-1014 GCA_043743205.1 Schlesneria sp. | reverse complement strand
CGTGGTGCCAAGTTCGAGAAAGATCCAGTCGAGCTTCGAGTGATAGTTCCAGATGCCATGTTCCACGCGCGCGACCGCCGGGTTGAGATCAAACGTGGGCGAGATCGCGGCGGCAAGCAGTACGATCCCGGTCACCTGTCGATCAGCGGGCAAGGCGGCGGCGGTGAGCAACGCCATGCCACCACCACCCGAATGCCCCACGAGCCAGACTGGTCGGCCGGGGTGCTGGTTCTGATACTCACTAATCCGCGCGGCCAATTCTCCCGCGACACGCTTGTTGCGCGTCCAGCCTCGCAGGTGGTAGAGGTACAAAAACTTCTTGCCCGTCGTCCAATCGACAATATCGACCGCCTGTTCGATGCCGCCGTCGATCAAGCCGCACAAGATGCCGACGTTGAGAAAGCTGTGGCCCTCAATCCCCGTGAGTACGAGAACCAAGCCCTTATCAAGTCGCTCAGGTTCGAGTCGGCGAATCAGTCGTCCGAAACAAAACCACCCGAGCGGCGTGACGAGAAACGTGAGCCAACAACTCAAGCCACGCCACAGCCGCGTCCCGCGCGAGACCGTCGCGTTAGTGGAGAAGTGTGGCTCGGGTGGCGAGTTGCTCATTTGGGTTCAGGCTGCGTCTTGAGAGATGCCGCAGGTTGGATCGCGGGCTCGTGTTTGTGTTCGTGATCTTCAGTAGCGTTGGGATCGATGGGGCCTTGGAGCATCAGGGGGACTCGCAACTCGGCGACATCCGGGTCGGTCGTGCGAATGCGGAGTAGCACTTGGTTGCGACCGTGCGGAAGAGTCCCCGCCACCGTGACCTTGATCGTTTGTTGCCAGACTCCTTCGGGAGTGACTTGACGTTCGCCGATGTCGGTTGAAACGAGGTCTGATGTGGTTTGGACATCAATGATCTCGAACGGCCTCTTTCGACCGTCAGCAACGGTGAACGTCGCTTCGGTCGGATCGCTCCCTTCGGGATGAAAGACCATCAGCGCGGGAGGGGTCACGGTCATCTGTCGCTCG
>JAYTXB010001193.1:0-1907 GCA_043743205.1 Schlesneria sp. | reverse complement strand
TCCTTGACGAGCTTCAACAGCCCCGAGCCACCATCGCCATAACCTGACGAACCGAAGACATAGTCACCTTGAGCAATCGGGGTTGGGATGTCGGCCGTGCCGTTGGCAATGCGGTTGTAGCTCCAGAGGTGCTTGCCATCGCTGGCTCGCACGCCGACCAGACCGCGACCGATCAGTTGCACGTACTGCTTCACTCCCGCACCGTTGCTAACGATGATCGACGAGTACCCGGCACCCGGCTTGCCCGCGTCACCTTGATCGGGGACGGCCGACTTCCAGACTTCTTCGCCAGTCATTTTATTGAGGGCCACGATCATGGCCTCACTGCTGCCGGGCGTGCAAAGAACCAAGTCGCCATCAACCAGTGGTGACTCGGAGTAGCCCCAGCCCGACATCATGCGGCCGCGCCATTCCTTGTTGAAATCTTTCTTCCAGACGATCGAACCGTCCTCAGCTCTAAGGCACGAAATCTGTCCGTTGGACGAGACCACATACAACCGATCTCCATCCACAGACGGCGTGCAGCGGGATCCGTCGTAGCCGTGCTTCGGATTTTTTTCCGTGAGGGCCTGCGCCCACAAGACCTTCTGCGAAGCGAGGTCCACGCAGATCACCCGTTGCGCATCGTCGATGTTGCCGGTCGAATAGAGTCGATTGCCCACGACCGACACACTGGCGTAACCCTCACCCATCCCTTCGAGCTTCCACGCGAGCTTCGGGCCGGTTTGGCTCCAACTGGTAAGCAGTCCCGTTTGCGAACTCTTGTTATCGCGATTCGGTCCGCGCCATTGTGGCCAGTCGTTGGAAGAGGGTTCGAGAGCAAAGGTCATCGCCGTGGAGCAGACTCCAGCAAGCAACAGGGCGAACGTAGCAACCAGCCGGGGCATGGCATTCTCCAAGCAATACGGGAAGGAAATGAGCGGGATCGACAGGTGGGAGCGGCATCAGGGCGAGGCCGCAGTCAGTCCGAAGCGGCGGGAGTATAGGTAGGCCGCGCAGAGACTGGCAACGGAGGGGAAATCTCTCGTCAGAGTGAAGATTCACAATGCTCTTTGACAAGGTAGCCCTGTCACTCCGAGACAGGAAGCGCGTCGCGGAGTGAGTGTTCGATGCCGAGTCAGCGGCCTCGGCACTTCCATGTCTGATTTGCGTTCTCGCTTCCTGTCGCGGAGCGACAGGGCTACCTTTTTGCCGCAACGTCCTCATTGAGTCGCGAGGCTTGCGGAGTCCTGTGTATAGTTCGACCCATGTCTTCGCGCACACCCTCATCATTGAAGTCTTCGAGCGAATCGCTGCGGCTCCAAATGGAGCAGAGCATCGACCATTTGGCCGAGCTGGCACGGAGTAACATCGAGCCGGGTCGGTATTTTGGCGAGGTTCTCGGTCGCGCGATGCAGCCCGGCGGGGCGAGTCGCGCCATTCTGTGGCGACAGTCGTTGGAAGGGGCTTGGCAACCGGCGGGCGAAGTTCCCGCTCACGACAAGCTCGATGCGACCTCCATCGAACTGCGGCAAGAGTTGTTGACTGAAGTCTCGACCGATGAGCAACCTCGCATCGTCAGCACGATCCCCGGCTCGAACAACTCGAACGTGAATGGTCTCGGTGCCGATGGTTCACACGTCCTCAGCCCGATCCGCCATGCCGGGCAAGCGGTCGGCATTCTGGAGACGCGGCACGGGCTGAATGCAGCGAGGCAGTTGCCGCCGGACACGTTCCAATTCTTCGCCGCCTTGTGCGAGATCACGGCCGACTTTCTTTCACAGCACGAACTGCAACAGCTTCGTCGCGCGCGGACCGTCTGGCAGCAGTGGGACCAGTTCTCGCAACGACTCTGGCAATCGCTCGACCTGTCGGCGGTCTGTGCGGCGGTCGCCAACGACGGACGACTGTTGGCCGGGTGTGATCGC
>JAYTXB010001192.1:0-1847 GCA_043743205.1 Schlesneria sp. | reverse complement strand
GCCTCTGCACGGCATTCCATTCGGCGTGAAAGACCTGCTTGCCACGAAGGGCATCCCAACCTCGTGGGGGGCCGCGCCGCTGAAGGATCAGATGCTCGATGAGGACGCGACCGTCGTCGTCGGTCTGCGTGAGGCCGGAGCCGTTCTCTGTGCCAAGCTGGCGATGGTCGAGTTGGCCGGAGGCTTTGGCTACAAGCAGGCCGATGCCAGCTTCACCGGCCCCGGCCTGTGCGCGTGGGACAAGACCTGCTGGTCGGGCGGATCGTCTTCGGGACCGGGATCGGCTGTCGGCGCGGGGCTGGTTCCGTTCGCCATCGGTTCGGAAACGTGGGGATCGATTATGACTCCCGCCGGCTACAACGGAATCGCCGGGTTGAGACCGACCTACGGCCGCGTCAGCCGTCACGGCGCGATGGCCCTCAGTTGGACGATGGACAAGCTCGGCCCGATGTGCCGCACGGCGGATGACTGCGGCCTGGTACTCGATGCCATCGCCGGGCCGGACCTGCTCGATCCGTCGAGCATCGCGAGTGAGTGGCGCTATGAAGGTAGCCGTCTCGCTCCGCGAGACGAAGCGCGATCGCGTACCGAGCCGAATGTTCCGGCCGAGCGTGATCGACAGAGATTGTCTGTCCCGCTTCTCGCTCCTCTCGCGGAGCGAGAGGGCTACCTTGAAGGCCATCGTTTCAAATTCGCGACGCTCGACGTGGACTTCGCCCGGCTCGCCCCCGAGGTCCGCGCGAACTATGAGGCATCGCTCGAAATCCTCAAGCAGATCGGATCGTTCGAGGCGATCAAGCTGCCCGAATTTCCCTACGGCACGGTCGCCGGAACGATCATCTCGTGCGAGATGGGTGCGGCGTTTGAAGGCTTCATGACGAGCGGCGACGTGTGGGAACTGACCGCCCCCGAGAATCGCTTCGGCGGGTTCTCGAACCTCGTCATCCCCGCGAAGGACTACATCAACGCCCTGCGGATTCGAGGCAAGATCGCGCGGGCGATGGATGAAATGCTCTCCCGCTTCGACGCGATCATCACGCCGACGCTGAACACCGAATCCGGCCCGATCACCCAGAAGTTCGCCGAGTGGTCCAAAGGCTTCACGAGCACGGAACTCAGCGGCGCGTCGAACGCCATCGGCCTGCCGGGCCTCACGATCCCAAACGGCTTCGGCGCGCGGGGCCTCCCCACCGCCCTCGAATTCACCGGCCGAGCCTTCAGCGAAAACACGATCCTCGCCGCCGCAAGGGCCTACCAACAACGCACCGACTGGCACACCAAGACACCGAAGGTTGGGTGATTTGCGGCTTCAACGAAAATACGGCCCTCGCCGTGGCGAGGGCTGCTACAACGCATACGTTACCTGCAAATGACACATTCCAAAGAGCCAATCATGAAGTCGATCTTACTGACGTGGAATCCCGGTAGGTGGGCGTGGGAGGATTTCATAGAGGATCGAAATGAACTTCTACAGAGCGGTTCATTGCCGTCCACATGGAGTTGCGGTGTTAGTCGCCGAATCGAGATCGGGGATCGCGTCTTTCTGATGCGGTTGGGAAAGCCATTGAAGGGTAAGGGTTTGGTCGGAAGTGGAAGAGTTGTTGGCGATGTCCATGAAGAGTCACATTGGGACAAAGAGAAGGCAAAAGCAGGAAAGAAGACTCTCTACGTCGATGTCTCATTTGACCGATTGGAAGAAACTCCTGTCATCTCCGAGGCTGAGCTCGCCCATCCGCCGCTAAATGCGATGAATTGGTTCCCTCAAGCATCAGGGACGTATATCCCCACCGAGGTCGCCGAGTATCTCGAAACGATGTGGGACGAGCGGTTTGTCACGGCCGGAGACG
>JAYTXB010001191.1:0-1532 GCA_043743205.1 Schlesneria sp. | reverse complement strand
AGCATCCCGAGCCAACTCCAAGGCGACTTGCATCAGGTCAATATCCGAACGGCGAGCCAGCAGTTTCTGAAACTCGGTGTCGTGCGTGAATTCGAGGTCGACAGTCATGGGAATGCCCAAGAAGTTCAAAAAGGAATGTCGGGATTGTAAGTGCCGTTCCAAACTGAGTCGAGATGGATCGACGACCTTCGAGTCAGACCCTCGCCGCGTGGAATCGCCTGCGGCGTGGGGTGCAGTCGTTGATTGGTGGACATTTTCCGGTCCCCTCGCCCCCGTCTTCGGGGGAGAGGGCTAGGGTGAGGGGGCCGAGTGGTCGAAAGTCCTCTGAAGCGAAACGCGAATCCAGCAAGGAGACACCGTCACAGTGATCTCCGTGGATCAGGCTCCCCCAACGAATCCCCCCTCACCCTAACCCTCTCCCCCCGAGGACGGGCGGGAGAGGGAACAAAGCACGGACCACCAATGGGCGACTGCACCCTGTGGGGCGTGCGCGCGAACAAGCCCGTGGACGCCATCAGCGGTCCTTTCTATCATCGCCGCGCGACTTTCCGCCGGGGTCGATGCAATTCATTTCTTTCGGTTCTCCGCCATTCGTGTTGGAACGCATTCATCAGCCGCAGGGCGCTAGCCCCGGTTCAGCGAAAACAAACCGGGGCTAGCGCCCTGCGGCTGATTTGCCCCATTGATCAACACGAATGGCGGGGAGCCATTTCTTCTCAACCTGACGCCTCCGATCCATGAGTTCCCTCACAGACACATCCGCCTCACCGAGTTCGCCCAAGGGTGACAGAGTCGTCGTGATTGACGCGGCACGTTCGGCGAGCTGGCTCAATGTGCGTGAGCTTTGGGATTTCCGCGAGTTGATTTGGACTCTGGCCGTGCGCGACATCACCGTGCGCTATCGTCAGGCCGTGGTGGGGCTGGCTTGGGTGGTGTTGCAACCCGTGACCGAGATGATCGTGTTCAGCGGGCTGTTCACACTGCTGGGCAAGCCGCCGGCGGGTGATGGTGTGCCGTACAACATCTCGCTGTTGTGCGGGCTACTACTGTGGCAACTGTTCGCGGCGATCATCAGTTCGGCGACGATGTGCCTTGTCGATAATCGGCCACTGCTGACGAAGGTCTATTTCCCGCGCATGGTCTTGCCGCTCGCCGTTTGTCTGAGGCCACTGGTCGATTTTGGTGTGGGCTGCGTGGTTCTCGCCATCCTGATGATGTGGTGCGGGATCGTGCCAGGACTCACGTTGGTGCTGCTGCCGCTCGTGGTGATCTCGACTGTCGTCACAGCACTCGCGCTGGGATTGTGGTTGTCGGCTTTGAACGCTCACTACCGAGACTTCGGTTACATCGTGCCGTTCGCACTGCGGATTGGCTTCTTCGTCAGCCCGGTCATCTATGAGACGGCCAGCCTGAACGTGCCCGAGCGGTGGCGTGTGCTGTACAGCCTGAACCCCATGGTGACTCTCTTGGAGGCGTTTCGGTGGAGCCTCCTCGGGACTGCGGGGCCGCAACTGATTGGACTACTGACTTCG
>JAYTXB010001190.1:0-1946 GCA_043743205.1 Schlesneria sp. | reverse complement strand
CATGTCTCACTGGTCTTCACTTCGTGGTCACGCCGAGCAGCGTGAAATGTTTCGCCGAGCGATCTCGCGCGGGCGGCTTTCGCAGGCGTACTTGCTCGTCGGCCCCGATGGAATCGGCAAGCAGCAGTTCGCGCGGCGATTGGCTCAGGCGTTGTTGTGCCAGTCGTTGGGCGAAGACGCATTGGAAGCGTGCGGGAAGTGTTCGGGTTGTCGCCCGTATCTCGCGTCGGCTCATCCCGACTTCCTGTTCGTCGGCTGTCCGGAAGGAAAGCGGGAGATTCCGATCGACCTGATGGTTGGCTCGAAGGAGCGACGCGGTCAGGAAGGATTGTGCCACGATCTGTCGATCCGTCCGCTGGCCGGTTCGCGCAAGGTGGCGATCATCGACGATGCCGACTTGATGAATGAAGCGAGTGCCAACGCGCTGCTCAAAACTTTGGAAGAGCCGCCCGAACGAGCCATGTTGTTTTTAGTCGGCTCGAATCTGGATGCGGTGCTGCCGACGATTCGCTCACGCTGCCAGTTGGTTCGATTCTCACCGCTCTCGACGGCGGATGTTGTCGCGGTGCTGGTCGAACAGGAATGGGCCGCCTCGCGCGAGGAGGCTCAGTTCGCGGCGGGACTCAGTGACGGCAGCCTGACGGTCGCCCGGCAACTGCTCGAACCGGAGCTCCGGTCGCTGCGTTCAACGCTGTACCTCGCGCTGTCCCAAGCCAACTTCAGCGGCCTCAGTCTGTCGAAGCTGTTGATGGAGGGGATCGACAAGATCAGTGCCGACACGCCCGCGCAGCGCGTCAACATTCACTGGCTGATCCGCTTCGCCGTCGAGTTCTATCGCGCGGCGTTGTGGCGTTTGAGTCGCCAAGACGCGGGAGGGAGTCCGGTCCTCGGAGCGATCCCCGAAGCGATCACGTTCGCCGATCGAATCGCTTGGCACGGAGATGCTTTCGAGCGTTTGGGCCGACTCATCGACCGCACGGTGACGGCGGCAAGTCACCTCGACCAGAACATCTCGGTGGCCCTGAGCCTTGATGCTCTACTCGACGATCTCGCTCGTCTCTCGCGATCGGCATAGGGTCGGCGCCGTAATCACTTCCCGATCCCCAGCGACTTGTTTAACCGCGTGGGCAACGCCCCGCGCGTTGCGGTGAATTTGAAAATGATGTCCCATCGACGCGCGGGGAGTTGCCCACGCGGTTAAACGAACTTTTCAACTCGGGATGTTCCCGCGCCGATCCTTGGTGTTGTGATCAACTGTGGCAATGTGGCCTTGGCTTTCATCCGTGCTCCGGCCCTGCCATCCGTGCGATTCACTCCTGCCTTGGAGACTGGGTGTGGCCTGTTACTCCAATGCGGCGATGATCGCGGCTTGGTTGCCGAGTTTGACTTGCACGGCAGCTGCTCCCGCCGCAGTCAGTTCGGCGGTGTGATCGGGATGAGCGAGACTCATGAGTGCGATGAGCTTCGCCGCCGGGTGTTGCTGTTTCAGTGATCGGACTCGTTCAACAATTGCGGCGGTCCACGGGTCCGCATCGAACAGGACGGCTGTTGGATGTGAGTCAACTTCGGGAGAAATCCCTTTACATGCCTCGTGCCCAGCTACGACGAGTAACTCGTGGAGATAGCGGCGATAAGCGGGGTCGGGTGAGACGATGAGGACGGTTTGGCGCGAGGCCGTTGGTCGCGTCGTCAGTTGCTCAAACGATGCGGTTTCCTCGGACAACCGATGATCGGCAGCGAAGACTTCTTCGCGCGAGGCGGAGAGAGGCAGCGGTTCGATGCCGCGTTCCTCATGCAGCAGTCGCCATTCGCGTTCGATCCGGGATGCCGCGTTGGGCAGCGAGACCCGCACGGCAAGCGGCCACACATTGCGAGTCCGTCCGTCCGACTCACACCACGCGCCATAAGCCACGACGAGTCGGGCGAGCGGTGCGAACGCGAAGAGG
>JAYTXB010001189.1:0-1687 GCA_043743205.1 Schlesneria sp. | reverse complement strand
GTCGTGTGGTTTGCGGCAAGCCGCTCACCAGACGCGAATCAACTTGCCATCACACCGACTCGGTCGCACGAGGCGGGTTCGCTTGAAGAACAGGAAGTGAATCGCAGCGAGACTCGACAGGGTGTGGATTCACTTCCCGTTGTTCGGCATCACGGTCCGGCGGTTGTGATTGCCACTCCGCGTGGATCCGACTCAACTGGGATCGTGGAAGAGCCATCTCCACCTGTGGCCGTCGCAGCGAGTGCCCCCGCTCCGCCGATGTCGCCGCGTGAAGAGTTGGATTCGCATCAAGTGGTCGCGGCGATCAATGCAGAAGTGCGGCGCGGCTGGGAGATCGGTGAGGTCGAACCGTCTGGAGTGGCCGACGATGCCGAGTGGTTGCGACGCGTGTCGCTCGATTTGATCGGTCGCATTCCGACTGTGGATGAAGCGGAGTCGTTCTTGGCGAGTCATCGTTCCGGCAAGCGAGAAGAGCTGGTCGATCAACTCCTCGATGGCGGCGCATACGCTCGCAACTTCACGACGATCTGGACGAATTTGCTGGTCGGTCGTCGCTCGGAAGCGCACGTCGATCGCGGCGCGTTACAAAAGTTTTTGCGGATGTCTTTCGCCGGGAATCGCCCTTGGAATCAGATCGTCTACGACCTCGTGTCGGCTGAGGGTAGCAGTCGCGAAAACGGAGCGACCAATTTTCTGATCGCTCACTTGAACAACGATGCTCTGCCTGCGACGGCGGTCACGGCGAAGGTGTTTCTTGGCCAGCAAGTGCAGTGCAATCAATGCCACAACAACCCGTTCAGCAAGACGCAGCAGACCGCGTTCTGGGAACTGCACAGCTTTTTCAGTCAGACCGCCAGCGTCACTCGTCAAGAGCGTGACCCGCGTACGGGAAAGGTCCAATCCTCGCACACGGAACTCGTGACGCGCGATGCCGGTGGACCGATTTTTTTTGAGACTCAGGCAGGCCTGATGCGTGTGGCCTATCCCCGTTTCAACGGCCACGAGGTCGATGCCGGGCCGGAAACGAATCGTCGTGCGGCGCTGGCTCGACTGATGACCGAAGGCGATCAACCGCAGTTGGCCGCTGCGTTCGTCAATCGTCTGTGGGGACACTTCTTCGGTGAAGGCTTCACTCCGACAGTGGACGACATCGGGCCGCACAGTCCGGCGAGTCATCCGGAGTTGCTCGCGATGCTCAGTCGCGAATTCGTGCGGAGCGGTTACGACACGAAGCAGCTTGTCCGCTGGATTTGCAACTCCGAGCCGTATCAACTCAGCAGTCGGATTGGTAAACGAAACCGGGAGGACGAACCGACCGAAGGCCAGGTGCCGCAGTTCAGCCACATGTACGTAAAGTCGATGACGGCCGAGCAGATGTACGACTCGTTCCTCGTCGCGACGAAGGCCAACCGTGCGGGTGGTGTCGATTGGACGCAGGCCGAATCGCAGCGGCAGCAGTGGCTGTCGCAGTTCGTGGTGAACTATGAGACGGATGAGAACGAGGAAGCGATGGAGTTCGGCGGCACGGTCGGTTTGGCTCTGTCACTGATGAATGGGCCGCTCGTGGAGAAGGCTCTGGAAATCTCACCCGGCACGTTTCTCGATGAGGTCGTGCGACGGAAGACCGACGAGAAAGAGAAGATTCGACAACTCTGCTTGGCCACTCTGTCGCGGCAACCGAGTCCGA
>JAYTXB010001188.1:0-2160 GCA_043743205.1 Schlesneria sp. | reverse complement strand
GAAGTTCGACAAGCTCGGTTTGGATGTCCGGACGCTGACGAAAGACCTCGCCAAACAACTCGGCACGACGGCGACGGCGGGCGTCGTGATCGCGGGAGTGGAAGAGCGGAGCGTGGCGGCTCTGTCCGGATTGAAGAGTGGCGACCTCATCGAGAAGGTCGGCGGAAAAGCGGTCGCGACCGTCGAAGAGTATGAGAAAGCCAAGGCGCAGTTATCGAACGTGGACGGACTCGTGTTGCACGTGAAGTCCGCGAATGGACGAAAGTTTTTCGTCGTGCTGAAGGTCGAGTGACAGTTGGCGCGTTGATGTCACACCTGAATGAAACGATCCCCCGGTGGCCTCCGTGCTTCCGGGGGATCTTCGTATTTGTACCTCACGCAGCCACGAGTGATGTGTTTTAGGCGAGCCGCATGCCGTCAGGCTGCGGGTTTACTGCGGCGATCAAGAACCCGCAGCCTGACGGCATGCGGCTCGCCAATGTCTCATCTTTGGCCGCGTGAGGTATCTCCCGCACGCTGCTGTGAATGAGACATTCATCAGCCGGAACGCGTTAGCGTCCGGTTCAAACCGGGGCTAGCGCCGCGCGGCTGATGAATGTCTCATTTCCGGCCGTGCGAAGTATCTAGTGGCTGACGCGGAATTGGAGCCGGGCGAGAACCGTCCTCGCTCACGCTTCGGGTTGGTGTGGCGCTGGCTCGCTGAACCAGTCTCATCCGGCGAGGAGTTGTTGTTCGAGTGTCGAGAGAATTTCACCGATCGTCCACGATTGAGAGGCGACTTGGATCGTGGAGTTTTCGTCGAGCCATTGTTGGACTTTGCGCTCGGCGGACATGACCGTGCTGTGGTTGCGACCGCCAAAGTGTTGACCGATCTCGTTGTAAGCTGACTGCGTGTGCTTGCGAGCCAAAAACATGGCCAACATGCGGGGCTGACTGATCGTGCGGACACGGCTCTCCGATTCGAGGTCTTTCGCCTTCACACCGAACAACCTGCAGACGACTCGCACGACATCGGCCAGTCTCACGATTCGCAAGCAGTCGCGTTCGAGATCGGCGAGGACATGCCGCGCGGCGGAGAGCGTGACGCGTTTGTTGGTCATAGAGTGATAAGTCTGCAGGCAGTTGAGCGCCCCTTCGAGTTCACGCACGCTGTTTTGAAATCGTTGAGCCACGTACTGGAGCGCTTCGGGGGCGAAGTCACCGGTCAATCGCGCGGCTTTGGTTTCGACGATCTTCTGACGTGTGGCTCCATCGGGAACATCGAGTCGGCAGACAAGGCCCGACAAGAATCGTGTTCCCAGTTCATCTCCCAACTTGGTCAAGAGGCGCGGATGCCTCGAACCGGTCAGCACGACTTGGCGACCGTGATCGACCAGCTCGGCAAACGTGTGCAGGAACTCTTCTTGGAAGACGCGCTTCGACTCGAAGAACTCGATGTCATCGACAAGCAAGGCATCGACGCTGCGGAAGCGTTGGCGAAAGCTCGGCAGGGTCTTATCGCGCAACGCTTGAGTGAAGTAGTTGGCGAAGGCTTCGGACGTGAGGAGCAGCACGTTGGCCGTTGGTTGCGATCGCTTGAGTTGCCGGCAAATCCCTTCGAGCAAATGCGTCTTGCCAGAACCGACCGGGCCGTGAATGTAGAGCGGGTTGAACTGAGTCGGCTGACCGGTGGCGACCTGTCGCGCGGCGGTCAGGGCCAGTTCGGTGGTGGGACCGGAGATGAAATCGTGCAGTTCGGCGAACCGACGGCCTCGTGAAGAATGAGGGGTCGTCGCAGGAGCGTGGCTCGAATGTGAACTGATCGTTACGGGGGACGATCGGCGCGGGACGATCGCTTCACTCGAAGCGAGCACCTTGGCGAAGGCCAAACCGTTCGCACCGGCAGCATCTCGTGAGCCGGAGCCAACTGCGATCAGGTTTGTTTCGCGCAGGTACGTGTTGGTCTCACGTGAGATCGCATCGACGATCAGCGACCGCTCGCCACTCGAACCCTCCGCGATAGCCGAGGCCGCGACGGTAGCGCTGCGTCCGACGGAGAGCGTGGCATCGACGGCAAAAGCAACTCGCGCCGAAGGGCCGAGGACCGCGCGGGCCGCTTCCGTCGTGATCTCTTTGAACTGCTTCTGCATCCAGTTGAGCAGGAAGGGACTGCCGACGGCC
>JAYTXB010001187.1:0-7368 GCA_043743205.1 Schlesneria sp. | reverse complement strand
GCAGCCTGTTGAAAAACTGTAGGATGGCCTCCTAGGCCGTCGTTTTTCTGCGGGAAATCGGACGGGCAAGGTGCCCATCCTACGTTTTTCAACGGGCTGCTAAGCAAGAATGCGTCTGCCACTTCTTCATCGCAAACAAATGAAGCGGCGTCCACAGCTTGCAACGCCTCGCTTTAGAGCTCACTCTATGCCTTCCCAAACACCGTGATCGTCTGCCTCAAGTTTCAATACAGATTCCACAGGGAGCGAGATCGCGATGAGCAGATGTGTCCTCGCTCCGAATGCGGCATCGGTCAGAGGCGTTGATTCGAGCGGTGCATGGGACGAAGCGGCGGCGGACGGTATTTGAGTAAGTCCACGGTGACGGGAGTGATGCCTTTGGCGAATCAGACCGTAGGGTGCGTGGAGTCTTGGGAACACACACCATTTGTGGAAATCAGGCTGGTGCGTTCCCAAGACTCCACGCACCCTACCTGACTCAAAAAACGAATGGCTGTGCCCCCGGAGTTGGCTCGCGGTGACATCCTGTCGTCGGTAGTATTCTGCTCGCATCACTCCAGAGCATCTCGGCGATTTGCGTTGGTACAGCACTCATTGGTGTTGCCTACGCTCCTCGTCTGTGTTCTGTTGCCGCTCGGACGAAGCGTTCCAATGGCCCGGTCGCGGCCGATGTTGATGCGAGACTCGTTTGCGTTGTAGGGCCAATTGATGAGCGAAGACTTTCGTGGGGACATCACGTCGAACGACCCGCGCGTTCAGGCTGCGCTGAATGAGTACTTTGCAAAGGTCGATCGGGGTGAGGCTCTTGATCT
Source organism: Schlesneria sp. (assembly GCA_043743205.1). Taxonomy (GTDB): domain Bacteria; phylum Planctomycetota; class Planctomycetia; order Planctomycetales; family Planctomycetaceae; genus Schlesneria. The sequence continues at coordinate 6,556 of JAYTXB010001187.1, read as the reverse complement.
CGAACCGTTCGTGGCGCAACACGCCGAAGTCGCGGACGAGTTGCGATCGTACATTGCGTTCGATCTCGAAGCTCGCCGGATGGCGCAGGGGGCCAAGCCGCAACCTGCCGCGCCGCCACGATCCAAAGGGGACGCCTCGACTCAATCGGTCATGGAGACGATGCAACAAACGTCTCCCGGCAAGTCGCTGGACGCCTTGGTTTCGCCAGTGGCCAAGTCTGTCGTCGTGAAGCCCGCGCATGACCTTCCCGAGCGGTTTGGTCGCTACCGGGTGAAGCAGAAATTGGGCAAGGGAGCGATGGGCGCAGTCTATCTCGCCGAGGACACGCTGTTGCAACGGCGCGTTGCACTCAAGACGCCCACATTTGACAACGACGAGACCGGCGATTTGATGAAGCGTTTTTATCGCGAAGCGCGGGCCGTCGCGAACCTCAAGCATCCTCATCTGTGTGCGGTCTACGATGTGGGCGAGATTGGCGGGCGACATTACATCTCGATGGAGTTTGTTGCTGGCAATCAGTTGACCGAATTCATCAACCCGAATCGACCGCAAGGTGAGAAACAGGCGCTGTCTGCGGTGCGGAAGATCGCCCTTGCCATGCACGAGGCCCATACGCACGGTGTCATCCATCGCGACTTGAAGCCCGACAACATCATGGTCAATGAGAAGGGGGAACCGGTCGTGATGGACTTTGGACTGGTCCACAGGCTGGGCTCGAAAAGTTCGTCGGCGCAAATCTCGAAACTCGGCACGCTGATCGGCTCGCCCGCTTACATGTCGAAAGAACAGGTCGAGGGCGATCATGACAAGCTCACCGCCGCAACCGACCAATACAGCCTCGGCGTGATCCTCTATCAGTTGCTGACTTCCAAGCTTCCGTTTGAAGGCGGCATCCACGCAGTTCTGGGGGCGATCCTCACGAAGGAGCCAACACCTCCAAGGCAATATCGCCCCGACCTCAACCCGCACCTCGAAGCCGTTTGCTTGAAGATGATGGCCAAGTCGGCCGAAGACCGTTATCCGTCGATGAAAGCGGCCGCCGAGGCCCTCGCAGAAGTCGCGCGGGGAACCTCGACTGCGGCCGGTGCGGCGTTCGTCACTCAACCGGCGGTCAATTTACCCAGCGACGGGTTGATCGCAGCGATGCCCGATATCGAATCGGCCCCCGCAGTCAAAAATACGGCCAAGTTCGACATCGGGAGTTGGAATGAGCCGCTGACGCATCACAGCTTCAAGCGGCCTCGCAACATCGCGTCCGTTCCGCGTTCCGTACTGATCGGCTGTCTCGCGGCGGGGGTCACACTCCTGCTTGCCGCAGTCCTCTGGTTCCCACGCAGCGACGGCTCCAAAGGCAAGTTCAATGAGAGCGCGAGTACGAACGGTCAAACTCCAGTGAAGGAGGATTCTGGCGATCAGTCACTGCATGTCACGCCGAGCAAGTCCGGTGACAGTGAGGGCGTTCAGGTGTTCGGCACCAAACAATTAGCTCCCCAGCAGGGAGACAAACCGGAACCTCTCGCAGCCAGTTCTCCTTCGGCGGAAGCCGTTGCACCTTTCGATCAACCAGTCCGCGAGCAACCCAAAAAGCCGGAAGCGATGGTCTTGAATCCGGAGCCTGCGACACCGGTAACGCCTCTGGCTTGGGGGCCAACAAAAAAACTTCATGCCCTCGATCTAGGAGATTACACGGGGTTCTCGATCGATCCCAACCAGCAACGGGGATACACCGTTGGACGAGACGGAGTCATCCACCAATGGGATTTGAACGATGGCCGGAAGATTCAAAAGATTGGCAACCATCCGGACAAAAAGTCGGTCTCCATCAGTACTCAGCCTTTCAATTCCGGAACCCTGCTGGCAACAGTCGGCTTCGACAGTGAAACGTTGAAGATTTGGGACATCGAGAAAAAGAGACTGCTCAGTACCACTGAAGTTCCGGCGCGAGCTCCAATCGCAGGAACAACGTCCGCGAACCGAATCGTGGTCGCAGCAACCGACGGTGTGCGCGTTTACGAATGCAACAATCTCGGTAAAGCAGCATTTATTTATTACAAGCCCGGTAAACATCACGTCGTTATCTCGCCACTAGGGATGTTCTATACGCCCAATGACACCCCCGGCATCGTTTCTCTGTACGACATCAATCTGAAGCGAGAGGCGTTTCGCATCGAGGGACATGTGGGCACAATTGAAAGCATCAAGCTGTCTGAAGACGGTACTCGGTTCATTACGCGAGGTAGTGACAATACCGTTCGGGTCACGGATGCCAAGACCGCTGTGCTACTGCACCGCCTGCAAGTCTCACCCGCTGGCCTCCAGAATGAGATCGCAATTTCGTCGGATGGTCGCCGAGCCATTATCGCCGGATCGCACGGGATTCCTGAAGAGTGGCTCATCGACGAAGATCGCAAGCTGCGCGACATCCCCGTTAAATCCGGCCGTAGTTACTACTACTTCGCCAACGATCTCAAATTGGCTGTCACGACAGCCAATGGTTTGGAAATCTGGGAGCTGCCCGTGCCAGACACATTGAAGAAGTAATCGCGAGGGGAGTAGCGCGACTGCGGTGCGGGTCACGATCTCATGTTCTGCGTCGCACTCATTTCGCGGATTCGGAATTGGAACATCTCGACAACGTCTCACTCAAGTTTTTTTGGGCCATTTTTGAAAGGGGTCGGTATGTGGAGCCAGTGTGTCGGTGTGACTCGGATTGTTCGAGCAGAGGTCGTCCCACGGTGCCCGCGATACTGGCTTGCCGTGAGGATGTTGGCGGTCGTGATTGCAGTGACTTCGGCTTCACCGGGGTTTGCTCAGTTTGGTGGGTCACTGGACGTTTTTGAGGCTCGACTGGGGACACCGACCAAGAAGATGTTCCTCTGTGAACTCGATGAGCTCGTGCCGAAGATTGCGGGGAATCAGGCCAAGGCTGCGCCTCTTGGTGCGATGACGCGTTGGGAGTTGTCGGCAGGGGGGCCGACGATGTCCGTCTGGACTAATCATGATGAGATTCACGGCCTTAACTTTGTCGAAAACATTCCCGAAAACACGGCGAAAAGTTACATCGGGATGATGAAGAACACGGTGATTTCTTCCGAGGGAGCCGCGAAGTCAAAATTGATTGCATGGCAATCTGATCGAGATTTGATGAAACCGTTTGCTCGCATTGCTGCGCCTGTTGAAAAGATGTTGCTGAACAAAGTGGTGCCACCTCGCGCTGAAGCGAACCCCGCCGTATCCGCTTGGTTCGATTCGGATACGGGAGAGAATTTGCGACCGGAAGTCATGACACAACCGAAGCTCGCGACCAACGAGTTAGTCGAAGTCGAGCTTTTCAAGAGTTGGCGACGAGTCATCGTATCGGACCCACTCAAGCAATTCGTCGCCGTATACGATGCCTATGATTTTGAAGTCTGGCAGGCCGCCGTACAGAACAAACCTAGAACCAACCTGCTCCAGTCCTCGACGGTCGGCTCCTTTCAAGTGATGAAGACGCCACTCTATCTCGCGTCCCAAGTCCGTCTCGCGGAGAACATCCGATCAGGGGATGCGTCGAGGTCCGAGTACATCAATCAGGTTCAGTCTCGCTGGAAGACTTCTGACCGTGATAAGTTTTATGCCGCTCAATTGCGAGCTGCGGTCGATCATCCGGACGTTCCCATGGAATGGCTCAATCTCAATTACGTCGCCCCACTCGATCTGAAAAAGATTCTGGAATCCGAATTCGTCAACCCGACACCGGCAAAGAAGATTCGACGCATCGATGCACTCGCCCAACAAGGCGTCCTCGCCGATAAGTTGGTCCCGCAAATCATCAAGGAACTCAAGAACGAAAAGACGCGAGATGCCGCACGGGACTGCCTCAAGAACACCGCCGATAAGTTGAAGCGAGCGCCACCGGAAGACCTCGACGATGTGTCGGAGTGGTCGGAGTGGGCCGATTGGTTGGAGAATGCCAAGAGAGATATCAAGGACCGCAAAGCAGGGAACGCCATTCCCGCGTCAGATCAGACCGAGAAGACGAAGCAATAGCCGGCCTCGCCCCATCGTTCCGAATGCCCTGTTTGTTTTTGGTAAACCCCGACTTTCTCACTCGGATTTCACCTCGCACTCGACGACCGATTTCACTGTCGCTGTAGAGAAGAGTTCACGTGTCTCTCAATTCTGCTGAAGACGTTGCCTGAGAGATTACTGGACATGATGGGCACGTCGCCAAGGAATCGTTCACTGCTTATACCTCGCGAGGTCACGAATGAGGCCTTGGCGAGCCGCACGCCGTAAGGCTGCGGGTTCTTGATCGCCGCAGGAAACCTTACGGCATGCGGCTCGCCTAAAACACATCACTCGTCGCCGCGCGAAGTATACATGTCACAGTTGCCACTTCTCAACGTTGTCGTTTGTCCCCTGAAATCAGGGGTCGGCTGTTGCGGTTGACCAAGCAGAGCTTGGACGACGGGGGTTCCCAAGCCGGAGCTTGGGAACCAGGCAACTCTGGCTACAATCGGCCGAAGATCGAAACACCGAACATCCGACCCCGCACTCAGAGCGTTCCGCTGGAGTCAGGCTGCGGCAGGACAACACTCGTTCACAGAGGAATCTCACGATGCCCAGCCCGTTTCCAGGAATGGACCCGTACATCGAACGTCCCGCGATTTGGCCGGACTTTCATGACCGTTTGATCTCGTCGATTGTCGGCGTCATTCAGCCGATGCTTCGGCCTCGCTATGCCGCGATGACGCAGGAGCGGTTGTACTTGGTTGAATCTCATCGGCCGGTGTATCCCGATGTCGCGGTGGTCGAATCGCGTCAGCCGAATTGGCGCGGCGATGCGGGAGCGACGGCGGTACTTGATGTCGATGCCTCCACCGTATTCGAGTTGGACGAAGAGGAGATTCGCGAACCCTTCATTGAGATCGTCGAAGCGTCAGGTGGCCGCATTGTCACTGCCATTGAAGTCATCAGTCCGACCAACAAGGATCGCGGTGACGGCCAAGATGCGTACGAGAAGAAGCGGGAAGAATACTGGGACGCCGGCACGAATCTGGTTGAGATCGACCTGCTTCGTTCGGGACCGTCGGTGGTGAAGGTGCCCAAGTACAAACTCGACCGTCTGCAACCGTTTGACTACGTCGTGGCTGTCTGTCGCCGCCGTTCGCGACAGCACGAGGTCTATGCGTTTCCGCTCGAACGGCGTTTGCCAAGGGTGGCAATCCCACTGCTGAAGGGCGACTCCGATATCCCGCTCGACCTGCCAGCGGCGTTCGACCGTTGCTGGGACGAAGGGCCATACCCGGCTCTGTCTCACTACGACGAAGCCCCTCCCGGAGAGATGTCGGCCGAGCGAGTCACTTGGTGTCAGCAACGGTTGCGCGAGGCGGGGTTCTTGAAATAGCAGCTCCCTCGAATCGAGTGGACTTCAAAGAGAAGACCTTCGGTCGGGCGTTGCGGCGAGGTCGAGAGACCTGCACCGAATACTCCTACCGGGAATGTGACAACCACGGTGGATTTCTCGCCAAGGATTCGATTCACTGCCAACCTGCGCAACGGTCAAGAAAGCGTTCTCTTCCAGCTTGAACAGAAACCGACTGGACGGTATGTATTGCCGTCCAATTGGTCTGTCTGCGTGGTTCGTAAGCGAGGCGGTCGCCGTTATGTTGGCACCGGAAACATTGCTCGATGCGGCGATCGGTGTGGTCACGCGCGATGGGTTTGCGGCGATGACACTCGATGCGGTGGCGAAGGAGGCGGGGGTTAGTAAGGGGGGATTGACTCACCACTTTGCGACCAAGGACGCGCTCATCACGGCGATGCTGGATCACTTCGCTCAGCGGCTATTGCGCGAGTTGGATCGCGTGGCGGCCGACGACCCTCAGGTAAAGGGGCGGCGTGCTCGGGCGATGATGGAAGTCGCGTTTCCACGTTTGAATGAGGCTGGGCTGCGACCAACAACGAGCCGACCCGCAACGAACCGGTCGGGAACGAAGTCGCGCAGCGCGGCGAAGAAGCTGTCAGCGGCGGAGACCTCATCCGAAGTGCGTCAGCTCTTCGTGGCCGCGATTGCTGCCTCCGTTGTGAACCCAGAGCTGTTGCAGCCACTCCGCGAACATGCCGGTCAAATCCGAGAACGGATGCTGGAGCAATCGTCGGACGGACTGTGGCAGGTCGTCACGTGGCTGGCGCTCGACGGCTTGTTGCTCTGGCAGATGTTGGGTCTGCTACCGCAGGGCGATCCCTTGGAAGAACGAATGTTGCGATTGCTTCACAAGCTGAGTTTGAGGCCGCCCGCTGCCGCATTGGAGCGAGAGGTGGCTCATGGCTAAGCGAAAATCGGAACGCTGGGGACGAGCGGTGACTTGGCTGGTGTTGGCTGTTGTCGCAGCGGCGGCGATTGGAATTGGGACGGGCGTGTTGCCTTGGCGAGCTGAAGTGGTTGCACCCAATTCAGCCGCAAGCAAACTCGAGCTGACGCACGTCGGGGCTTGGGGCCGGTTGGCTCCGCGCGGCGCGGTGCGAGCGCTGGCGGCTCCCTCGTCTGCGGACGGCGTGCGGATCGCGACG
>JAYTXB010001186.1:0-3510 GCA_043743205.1 Schlesneria sp. | reverse complement strand
GGGAGTCCAAGCGAGCGTGACTTGTCGAACAGAAGGTCTGAGCATCACGAGCGACACGGTGCGGGGGGCAACTCCCAACCATTGTTCGACCGCGTGTGCGTAGACGCCGAGTTGAAACTCATACGGCGCGAGCAACTCGTCATCCGTCGCGGACGCGGTGATGTCGTTCGTCTTGTAGTCGAGAAACTGCCAACCGCCGCTGGCGTCTTCGTAGAGTACGTCGATCACACCGATGATCCGTGCCTCGCCGACTTGGCCAGACTCCGACGCGGGCGCGAGCAGCGCGAACTCGACCTCGCGATGCAGGTTCTTCGCGGCTCCCAGTTCCCGCGCGAGCGAGGATGCGAACAGCCGTTCGAGCATCGCTCGCGCTGCGACCAACACCTCGTCGCTGACGTGATCGCGGCTGGTCGCGACTGCTGTGGCGAGTCGCGTCGGCCAGTTGTCGGGCTGCGCGAAGTCGATCTGTTCGAGAACCGCATGAACCAGCGTTCCCAGCATCGTCGCCTGATCGAGATCGACGGGAGCGGCCTCGTCATCGCGAGGAGTTGATCCGAGTGGGACGGCTCGGGGCTGAGTCACGTTGGACCGAGTGAGATTCGAGGTCGCGAGACGGAGCCGCGCGTCGATTTCCTCCAAGTGCGAGACACTGATCGGCGGCAGGTCGCGCGCATCGCGCGGCCAACGTCGCGCGGAAGAGGGCGGTTCGGTCGGCTCGGCGAACACGATCAGGTCCGTCAATTCCGACAACGGAACTTGGCGAGTCGCGTCGCGCACAGCGCGCTTCGCTACGGGAGGTTGCTTGTGAGCGAAGATGTCGGGGATCGTCTCGCGCCCCGCCGTGCTGAACTCGGAGGAACCGAGCAGCGCGTCGGTCTTCGGAAGTCCGGTCAGCAAGTCGAAGCGGGACTCGACCAACTCCAGCCAAGGCGAGTTCCGTTTGGCTTCCAGCTCAATCCCGGCCGAGAGGATCAGGTAATCGGCCGCGCGCGTGCAGGCGACATAGAACAGGCGAACGGTCTCCTCGGCATCGGCTTCCTGTTCCAAGAGGCCATACATTTTGAGACCGATGTGATCGTGAGACTCGCCGAACATCTCGGGAAGTTTGACGAGCGCTCCGAAGTCGGGATGCAGTACGGCGGAGCCTCCGCGCGGTGTCCCTTTGCGGTCGATGTCAGCCACAATCACGACCGGAAATTCGAGACCCTTCGATTGGTGAATCGACATCAACCGGATGACGTGGCCCGTCTCAGGCAACGTCGTCGCGAACTCTTCGTCGGTCTCTTCCAACACCGACGTGTGCAACCGTTCGACGAAGTCGGTCAGCGTGAACAACTCGCCCCGATCGAACTCACTCGCCATCTCAATCAGCTTCCGCAGGTTGGCGACCTTACGCGCTCCGAGATGTTCCGTGAGCAACGCCGCGTCGTAGCCGGTGCGGTCGATCGCGCGTGTCAGCAGTTCGGCCAGCGGCAGACGGTCCTTCACCGCACGCAGTTCCGCGAGGACCTCACGCGCGAAAGCCAGGCGTCGCTGCTGCTCATCATCGAGAAACGTGGGGGCCTCGGCGAACAGGCTGTCGTGCAGTGTCAGTCGGTCGCGGCTGAGGGCTTGAATCGCGTCGTCGCTCACGTTGAAGAACGGCGATCGCAGGATGCCGACCAACCCGATCAGGTCATCAGGATCGTTGAGGTAACGGCAGAGGTTGAGCAGATCGAACACCTCTTGCTGCGTGAAGAACGCTTTGCCGCCGACGAGGTAGTAGTCGAGGCCGTAGTTGCGTAGAGCCGACTCGTACTCTTGGACATTCGACAACGCGCGGAACAGGATCACGATGTCGCCCGACTCGACTCGTCGCAGTGTCGGCTTTCCGCTCACATCCTTCACGCGGATGCGCGGCGTCGGATCGGCGAGGAGGTCCGCACAACGTCGCGCGATCCAGTCGGCCTCGCGCGAACGGAGTTCACCGACACGAACTTTGCCGGTGCGCTCACCGGTCTCGTTGCCACTGTCCGCGCTGTCACTACTCGACGCGGCGCTGTTCACGAGATCACTCGCGTGGACGAGTCCGCTGGCGGCGTGACTCGAATCGTGATCGGCCTCACCGTGTTCGGCGTCCGTCGTCGCGAGCAGGAACTCGATCGCGGGCGTGGGCGAATATTGCACGGCATCGAACGGGGTGAGGGCTTCGTAGGACTCGCCCATCGCGGCGGCGAACAGATGGTTGACGAAGTTCAACACCGCAGGCTGACTCCGAAAGTTGACGCTCAGCGGCAAGCGGCCTCGCGCGGGAATCTCCTGCCGCAGCTTCGCGAAGACACCGGGATCGGCTCGACGAAAGCGGTAGATCGACTGCTTGGCATCGCCAACGAGAAACAGTCGACCGCGCGTCAGCGCCGCCCCGCACAGCATCCGCACGACATCGGCCTGAATCGGATCGGTGTCTTGAAACTCATCAACCATCAACAGCCGAATGCCCGCTCCGACGCGATCTCGCACGTCAGAGTTGTCTCGCAAAAGATCACGGGCCTTCAGCAAGAGGTCGTCAAAGTCGAGCAGCCCTTGCGACTGCTTGGCCGCTTGAAAGGCATCGGACGTGAGTCGCGCGAGTCGCAGCGCGCGGCAGGAAAACTCGGCCGACAACTGCAAATCGTCTTCGTCGATCGGCAGTAGTTCGACCAATTTTCCCGCCGCCTTACGCAGGTCTGTGAACGCGTTTTTGATTGCCTCATGAACTTCCGCGCTGGGCCAGTTCTTGGCGGTGCCGCCTCCTTGGACGCGCGCGTTTTCTTCGATTGCCATGAGCGGCGCGAGAGGTTCCTTCCACGGCAGTTTTGGTTCCAGCCACTGCAACAAAATCGTGCGCCGCTCCTGCATCGTCGCGTGCGTCGAAGTGTGCTCGCAGAGCAACTCATACGTGCGGAGCGTGCGCGGCGCGTTGCGGAATTCGACGATCAACTTGGGGACGAACTCGGTCTCCCACAGTGTTCGCCAACGGGCGGCGATTGACTCGGGCGTCTGTTCTGCCAGCAGGTCGAAGTCGATTTGAAATCGCTGATGAGCCAACACACAGAGCAACTCGCGCGTTCGTTCGAGTCCGAATTGCAGGACGAACGCGGCTGCATCGGCATCGTCGCGTTCGATCAATCTGTGCAGCACGTCCTTCGCGGTATTGCGGAGCAGCGTCTTGGCGAGTGCCGGTTCAAGCAGCCCGAAACGCGGGTCGAGTCCCGCCTCGACCGCCTGCGACCGAAGCAGACTCGTACAGAACGAATGGATCGTGCTGACTCGCGCCGAGTCGAGACCGCGCATCAGCGCGAGCCAGTGATCGACCTCATCTCGCGCGCACTGTTGCAACCGTTGCTGACAGGCCGAGCGAATGCGATCGCGCATCTCGCGCGCGGCTTTGTCGGTGAACGTGATCGCGACCAGCGAGTGGAGTTCGGCGGAATCGTCTCCCGGTTCGAGGCTCTTCAAAAATCGCTGCGTCAGCACGAACGTCTTGCCGCA
>JAYTXB010001185.1:0-3730 GCA_043743205.1 Schlesneria sp. | reverse complement strand
TCATCTCGCTTCCTGTCGCGGAGCGACAGGGCTACCTTGGACCGCGAACTCCGTCTGTCCGAGTGAATCACTACACAACCACGACAGGGATTTCTCGAATGATCCTTACCTGTTGTCCTGTCGCTCCGCCGACAGGACAACAGACCACGAGCCGTACCACGAATCGCTCACGCGCCGTACTTTTCCAATCGGCCCGCATGAGCCAGCGTGAGGAGCATCAGGTGCTTGGCTTCAAACTGGCCGAGGCCACCGCGCAGGCATTGCGCTTCACCGAATGAGGTCGATCCGTCGAAGCGGCAGGTGTCGGCGGCGAGCAGTGTTGGAACAGGATGCCAACTGTGCGACTTCATCTTGCTCGGCGTGCTGTGATCGCCGGTGACGACGATCACCTCGGGATTGAGTGCGGTAATGCGCGGGATGAAGTTGTCGAGTTCTTCCGTTCGTTGGACCTTCAATGCGAAGTTGCCGTCCTCACCTGAAGAGTCGGTGTACTTCCAGTGGATAAAGAAGAAGTCGTAGTCGTTCCACGATGCTTCGAGTCGCGCCAACTGATCTTCGAGCGTGTGGCCCGCATCGAGAATGTCCATGCCGACGAGTCGCGCGAGTCCGCGATACATCGGGTAGACGGCGATCGCTGCGGCCCGCAGTCCGTAGACCTCTTTCACCGGAGGAATGTGCGGGAGCTTGTCGATGCCGCGCAGCGTGAGGAAGTTCGCGGGAGCATCGCCCTTCAACAGCTCTTTGGCTTGGCGAAGAAACTCTTTCGCGATGGTCGCGGTCTTTTCGCTCCCGGCGGATCGCGCGACGGGTTCGAGTGCGGGGACACCGGTCTTTTGCGGATCGGTATCGGTCACGTCGCCGCCAAGTCCCTCGCCACGGAAGATGAGAACCGTGCGATAGCCTTCACCCGCACGAACGAAGACTTCAACGCCAGGAATCTTGATCTCGTTCAGCTTGGCGCTCAGCTTGGAACCGATCTCAGTCCCGATCCGTCCCGCGCGACGATCGGTGATGCGCCCGGCATCGTCGATCGTGCAGAAGTTGCCTCGAATGGCGACATCGTTGGGGCCGAGTGCGAAGTCGATCCCGAGGGCCTCCAACACGCCACGGCCGATCTGATACTTGACCGGATCGTAGCCGAACAGACCGAGATGGCCAGGACCACTTCCCGGTGCGATCCCCGGCAGAACGGGCGTACTTAGGCCCAAGGTGCCACGTCGGGCGAGGGCATCGAGGTTCGGCGTGCGAGCCGATTCCAATTCCGTCTTGCCATCCGGCGTGAGCGGCAAGCCGCCCAGTCCGTCCCCCACGAGGAACACAATCTTGGAGCCATTGTCCTTCTGCAAACGACGAGTGAAATCATGCGGGTCGGTCATCGGGAAGCGATCACTTTCAAGAGGCCGTGGAGTGGAAGTATTCGCCGCCGCGTCCAACGAGACCGGCTGGCGGGGCGGGATTGTCGGTGAGACTCGGATACCATGCAAGCGACGCCGCGCGGCTCGCGCCAGTCGTTGTTGATTGATCTCCTGCCTCTTGAAAAATCTGACGCCATTCATGCTCGCCGACGCTGCCACTTCATCGCCTTGGCCACGATCAGACTGGTCGATTCCGAGCGACGTGACGTATCTCAACCACGGTTCGTTCGGGCCGTCGCCACGCGTCGTGCAGGAGGTCCGTGAGGAGTGGTCGCGTCGGTTGAACGCCAACCCGATGGAGTTCTTTCTGCGAACGATGGAACCGGCGCTGGATGAAGCGGCCACGCGATTGGGGCAATTCATCGGGGCTGATGCAGGCGACCTCGTATTCTTGGACAACGCGACCGTCGCGATGAATGTCGTGGCGGAATCGCTGCCACTCGCGCCGAGTGACGAAATCTTGCTGAACGATCACGAGTATGGAGCGGTCTTCCGCATCTGGCGGCGCGTGTGCGAAAGAACCGGCGCGAAGATCGTGTCACCGATGTTGGGAACACCCAATCCTCAGGCCATTGCGGACGAGCCGCGCGGCTCGTTACCCGCTCGATTTGAATCGACGGCCGACATTATCGAGCCGATCTTGGCGGCGATCACTCCGCGCACGAAGTTGATCGTCATCAGCCATGTCACGTCACCGACGGGGATCGTGTTTCCAGTCGCTGAGATTTGTCGAGCCGCTCGGGCGCGCGGCATTCCGGTTTGCATCGACGGGCCACATGCCATTGCGATGTGCGAGGTCAATCTACGGAAGATCGACTGCGACTTTTATTGTGCCAGTCTGCACAAGTGGTTGAGTGCGCCGTTCGGTGCGGGCTTCCTGTACGTCCGTCGCAAGTGGCAAGGGACGCTGAAGCCGCATCTCGTCAGTTGGGGCCGGAGTTTGGGAGGTCGCCCTGCCCGCTGGCAGGACGATTTGAATTGGCTCGGCACCCGCGACCCCGCGTCGTTTCTGGCCGTGCCCGCCGCGATCGAGTTCTTGGAGCGAGTCGGTCTCGACACGTTTCGACAACAGACGCATGACCTCGCGCGGTATGCCCGACAGCGGTTGGAAGAGACACTGGGACACCGCGCGACGATCCCGGAGTCGGCGGAGTGGTACGGCTCGATGATCGCGGTCCCGTTGGGTGAAGGCAGGAGTCAAGGAGCAGGAGACAGGAGTCAGAAGCAACCGAAGTCACCGCCGAATGCCATTCATCCGCTTCAGCAGCAGTTGGCGGAACAACACCGAATTGAGGTCTTGGTCACAGAATGTCATGGCCACCGTTACTTGCGAGTCTCCTGCCATCTCTACAACTCAAAGTCTGACATCGACGCGCTGGCCGCTGCCTTACGTTTGCTCGTGCGTGTGGAATGACCGAGGGCTGTTGGATATTCTTCCGCCCAGCTAGGCGGCAACGTTTGATGGCGGCAGGGGCAGGTGGAATAACCTGACTGCGACGTAGGATGGGCACTCTTGCCCGTCCTGCTTTAATCGCAAGACGGACGGGCAAGAGTGCCCATCCTACAAGCTCGCTTGTCATCTCGTCCTTTCGGCTGATTTCTTCTGCCAAACACTCTTCAAGTCATCGTCATGCCACACACCGGCTGGTTGAACAGCGTGCGGACTTCCGTGTTACTCGTGCTGCTGTCCTGTCAGGCAACCTTCTTGGCGACGATCGTCCACGCGCAAGACGAGTGGTCGGGCGTGAAGCTCTCCGTCGTGCGTGCTTCCGGTGGCGGCGTTCATGCCTACGCTCCCAACCACTGGGGAATGTTGAACGTCAATCTGACCAATACGCGGGAGACGCCGCGCGACTTGTTGACGGCAACGTATTTCGAGGGCGAGCCGACGATGCAGTTCGGGCGGCGATTGCGTGTCCCTGCGAAGTCGGTCTTGCATACCGTCCAGCCGGTGTTGATTCCGCCGATGACGCCCGAGCAAGGACGGGGGCTTAACTTCCAAACGCTGGTGTTGGAAGCGGGGCGTTCGTCGCAGGAAGGGAAGTCCGAGGAAGTGTTGCTCCGCGATGAAGCGGGGCATTTGTTGCACGACGGCGCGATCCTGGTGACGCACTCGCCTCATATCACGGGCCTCATCAGCGAGCCTCGCGCGGGGCAGGAACATTTGACGGACGAGGCGACGGAGTTGGTCGTCGCGGCGCGCGTGAGCCAGGAGTTTGGTCGGCAAATCGCGCTCCCCACAAGTGACCAACTGGGGTTTGAAGAGTACAGCCTTCACGCCCTCGACCACCTTGTGCTGGCGGGAAACCACCTCG
>JAYTXB010001184.1:0-1012 GCA_043743205.1 Schlesneria sp. | reverse complement strand
AGCTTCGTGCCGTCGGCGAAGGTGTACTCCGTCGTGTAGCTGTCGAAGTTCTGATCGACATAGTCGCCGCGATAGTGTCGTCCGCCGTAGCCCTTCGCCTCAACGGGCCAGGCGTTCTTCATCCAGCAGCACTCGTCAATGTTGTGGATCAGGAAGTCGCTGAACGCTCCGCCGCTCAGCCACAGGAACGAGTGAAAGCGATTGATCTGATACATCAACTCGCTCATGTTGTCCGGCTTCTTCTTGGAGAAAGCGGACGCGGTTGGGCCAGCGCAGCGATAGGCTCGCAGCAGCAGCAGCTCGCCCATCTGACCGTCTTGAATGCGGTTCCACAGTTCACCGCGCGCCTCGCAGTGACGGCACATCAGGCCGACGCCGACCTTCAGGTTCTTCTTCATCGACTCTTCGTAAAGAGCCAGCATCTTGCGAGTGCTCGGTCCGTCCACGGTGGTCGGCTTCTCCATAAAGACGTTCAGTCCCTTGGAGATCGCGTAGCCGAAGTGAACCCAGCGGAAGGCGACGGGCGTCGTGAGGATCACCACGTCACCGGGCTTCAGGCAGTCCATCGCGTTCTTGTAGCCGTCAAACCCGATGAACTGACGGTCCTGCGGAACACTGACCTTTTCTTTGAACTGGTCGCTCAACGTTTGATGACACAGCTTGAGTCGTTCAGGGAACACATCCGCCATCGCGGCCAGTTTGACCGGACCGAGCTTCGTCGAGAGGGCGTTCTGAGCCGCTCCCGTGCCGCGACCGCCCGCGCCGACGAGAGCCAGTTGCACGGTGTTCGTTTCGCCCGCATAGACATGCTGCGGCAGAGCGATCCCCGCCAAAGCCGACGCCGCGATGATTTGACCGGAGGTCTTGAGCAGCTCGCGGCGAGTCACGCCGCCTGCTGTCGAAGCCACGGGGTTGGCATTGAGTTTGTCCACGGTGAAGTCTCCTGCGTTGATGAAGGGCCATTGAAAAAATGGGACTGAGCGTTCCTCGCGATTCGACCCGAGCCGATGGC
>JAYTXB010001183.1:0-4083 GCA_043743205.1 Schlesneria sp. | reverse complement strand
CGCCGGGCGGACACAGCGACAACGTCGAACTGCGGCTGATGGCCTATCGTTGGATCAACAAGCATCTCAAAGGCGACAACTCCGAGGTCAGCGAACCGGTTCTACCACCGATCAGCGGGCAAGAATTGCGCGTCTTCCCCGCAGACGCCGACCTGCCGCACGACAGCCTGAACGACAAGATTGATGAGACGTTCGTAAGTCGCGCCAACTCGAAGCTCCCCACGACGAAGGATGAGTTCAACGTGTGGTCGAAGTCGTTGCGGGACGGCTTGTCCAAGCGAGTTTTTTCCGATTGGCCTGATCAAGTTCCGGCCGCAACCTATTCCGGCGATCTGGCAGGTCCCGCCGGCGGACGACAACTCCTGCGAACCGAGGACGATGTGACGGTACTGTCCAAGTCCTACGTGACGACCGAGGGAACGAAGCCAGACAATGACCAACCTGTTCGCATCTGGCTGATCGTCCTCAACCCGGACGACCCCGAAGGGGAGTTACCCGGCTGGACGAAAGAGATCATTCCGCTGGGACAAACGGCGGTTGTGTTCTCGCCGCGCGGCTGCGGTCAAACGCTGAAGTGGACTCAAAAGAACCCGCCGAACTATGTCGAACGCGCTCACGCCCTCATCGGTCGCACGGTCGATGCCGGACGAGTCTGGGATATTCAAGCGGTCTCACGCAACTTGCACGAAAGCGATGCGAGCGAACGGACCATCGCCGTCGTCGGCAAAGGACGCGCGGGTATGCTCGGTGCCTACGCGGCGCTCACGGAATTGAGCATCGCCCAAGTTGTCGTCATCGAACCACCCGCTTCCCACCAGGAAGGCCCTCATTTCTTGGGAGTCCTGAAAGTCCTCGACATCCCCGACGCGCTCGGTCTGTTGGCCCCGAAGCACCTCACTCTCGTGGGTGCCCAAGCTGCAGCGTTCGACCGAACACTGAGCGTCTTCAAAGCCGCCGGACACGCCGAACGAGTCCATCGACGTGATTGAGAATGGACTCGCCGCAACGCAAGGCTGTCCGAAAAAATCGCTCGTCGTGAGCCGCGCCCTCCCGGCTCGGATTTGGATCGCCTGCGAGTGACGAAGCGTCCCTCACAAATCGCAAAACAACATGACTCAAGCCACACCTGATACGGATCCCAAATGAAAACCGCGATCGACAGACTTCCGAAGTCTTTGAGACTTCGGAAGTCTTGGCTGGTGTTGCCGCGCAGATATTTCTTGCGATCCGTATGACTCAACCCAGCGTTTCTCAAATCGCGTGGCCGACTACGTTCGATACCGACCGAGCTGTCCCGAGGAACTCGTGCAGACGTTGAAAGCGGCGGCGGGTTTGAAGCCCTCAACGCTGCTCGAACTGGAACGCCTCTTCGACGAACATCAATCTGGTGGCCAAGTCCAATTCGACTACGACACCGAACTCTTGTTCGGTCGTCTTTCTTGAGGGATACAAATCAGAGTATCACTCCTCAGTCCAGATACTTGTGGTCGCAGAAGCATGCAGGAATGGAAAGGCGAAGAGTTGCTAGCCATGTCTCGACGGCGGCTCTTTCGTCGCTGCTTACCTCGGTATCGTTTTCAATGCGATTCCATTCAGCGAACCAGATTGCAGACACCAAATTCATTTCATTAGGTGGTAGCCCCTCAATGAGTTGTTGTCCTGCAACTGCGGCTCTGAGTGCCTCAGCCGCCGTTTCCAAAAGGATATTTCGAAAGTCGGCATTATCCGCATTGGGATGGTTCCAGAAGCGAAGCATCAGTTCAGTCAACAATTCCGATTCGTACAGTCCGGTAAAATCCAATGACACTTTGGCGATCTGCTTTGCCATAGCTTCCAACTCCCTCAATGTCATCTCATCACGTTGAACAGTGGATTACGGCTTCGAATCAATTCTGTTTCCAACGCCCTTCGGTGAGTAGTCGGCGTCTCGCGAGGCAGGACGTGTATCTCCAACAAAGCAGTCGCGATCCCATGTTCCCACAACCAGCGTGCCAATCCCCGGTTGTCTGAGTGGTCAAGATGTTTTTTGAGACGGCTTCGCAGGTTGCTCGCTTCTCCAACGTAAAGCGTTTGTGGAGGGTCGTAGAACACATACAACCCCTGATTTGCTGGAATCGCCTCGGGAGACAGGCCGGCAACTCGAAATGAAAGCACGGTCTCGGACTGGATGACTCGTCCCAATATTTCGGGTGATAGCTTCTTCGCCTTCCGAAGGTTGAGTGCCGCCCAGCGGTACTGGAGTGGGCTGAATCCGGGAGCAATCTCCATCGCCAATTCATCAAGCTGGCGGCAGAGGCTGGGATCACAAAAGATTGCATCGAGTGCAAGTCCGTCACGTCGTTGCAGGACACGCGCCGCAATCTCGGCGGCGAATCGGTAGTCCTCCTCGTTGGGAAAGAATGTTGCGGTACAACGCCCTGTTCTTGGAAGATGTCCTCGCTTTCGAATGTTGAGGAGTCCACGATTCAAATCGGCCGCAGATGCGGTCAATCCAGCATCACGACATGCAAGGATGAATCGTTCGTTGAGGTCAGGATCAACAATCACCCGGTCTGCGGAGAATGTGCCGCAAATGGACTGAAAACTCCGAACGATCGCCTCCTCTTCGGACATCAAGCCGTCATTCCCTTCAGTCCGAGTAAATTGAACTTGGGCGGAGTCTTCTGTTCTTGAATCAAACGGCATTGGTAAGCCATAAGCCAACGCGCCAACTTTTCGCCTCGACTATTCATGTCAATGCCGGGGAGTCGCTGGGACGGAATCCACTTAATCGTGAGATCGTTTTCAAATGAAGACCAGCCTTCACTAATCGTCGAGAATTGGCGATTCAATACGCTCCCCAAATCCAATGCTTCGCCGACATACATGAGTTTGTTTTTTGCCGCTCGCACCGTGTAAAGCCCGGCTTGACCGTTCAGTGAATTAAAGTCATCCACTGTTCGCAACATTGATTTCGGATCTGTCAACACGAGGGAACGATTTGAAACTTTTCCCTTCGTCTTTCGCAACGTCAGCGCGGCCCATCGGTACTGGAGCGAGGAGAATCCAGACGCGAATTTTTGCGCCGTCTCATCAAACAACTGAGCCAAACTCGGGCTGCATAAAATGTCATCTAGGCTCGCGCCCGTTTCGTCGAAAACCTGTCTCCAAGCGATTTCGCTCGCGAACAAGTATGCGTCCGCTTCGGCCCAATCGAATTCTGATCGCTGAACCGCATTGATCCCTGAAAGTTTTCCCGCCTTTCGCAAACGCAGGAGGCGTCTGTTCAACAACGCGGGTGGCATGTTGGCACCGAGCCGTTGGCAACAATCCAAATACGCTGCATTCAGCGCGGGATCGGCAAGGAGGCGATCTGTGGAAAATCCCGCCGCACTTCGTCGGTATGCCTCAACTATTTCTGCGTCCCAATCCGGTTGCGGTTCGCGGTTTGGTTCATCTTTCGTGAGAGAAGCGGATAGCTTCCCTTTCTTGCTTCCATCCTTTGGCGTCGTTGGAGCGCTGACCTTCGGTTCCGGTGCCCCGTCCAAGTTGTCGCCTAGTTCGATTTTTGAGAGGCGGTCCAAACCTCGCGTGATGTATTCGTCGCTGAGATCAAACGCGAGATACTGACGGCCGAGCTTCTTGGCGACTGCGGCGGTGGTTGCACTGCCGCTGAATGGGTCGAGGACCAACTCGCCAGGGTTCGAGCAGACTTTGATGATGCGGCCCAGAAGCTGTTCGGGCATCTGGCAGCCGTGGAAGCCTTCTCGCTCTTTGAACGTCCCGGCCACGCGCGGGAAGTACCACGTGTCTTCGTCGGGGTTCAGGCCGTCGGTCAGGTCTTGCGGACGCAGAATCCACGTGTCGTCGGGCAGACGACCGTCTTTGGCGGCTCGACCGTCAGCGTAGACCGTTTGGCGGGCCGAAGGGACCGCGATGGCCGGACCGTTGAAGGTACAGTTCTTGGCATCCTTCACGAAGTGAAAGATGTGCGTGTGCGAGCGGCTGAACTTGTACTTGCAGTTCACTCCAAACGTGTAGTACCAGATGACCCAGCTTCGACAGTAGAAGCCGATCTCCTGGCTGAGCAGCTTCAGTTCGGCG
>JAYTXB010001182.1:0-1155 GCA_043743205.1 Schlesneria sp. | reverse complement strand
AGGCTTTCCGGAGAGTGCAAGCTGCGAGAAGTTGCGGAAGAGGTTCGTCTCTTGCGCGTTCGGGGCACCGTTGCCGTACTCGGAGACGCTGACACGGCGCGTGTGGTCTTCCATCGCGAAGTCGCAACCGCGCGGATTGAACCTGGCGTTGGTCACGTCGAACGAGTTCTCACTCCCGAAGAACGGGCAGACGAAATCGGGAATGCGGATGAAACCCTTCGAGCCACTCAACACGGCCCACTGTTGGTTCTCATTGAGGAACGAACAGTAGAAGTTGGCGGAGACGTTGCCGTCGAAGAACAGTTCGCCGGAGAACTCAGTCGGCACAGACGTGGTACTGTCGGCGCGACGGACTTCGGACAGCAAACGGCCGCTCACTTTGGTCGGCATCTGGTAGTTCAGGACCCACAACGTGAAGCGGATGTTGTACCAACCGAGATCGCCAAGACAGCCTGCTGGCTCGAGTTCCCCACTCGCGCGGATGTTCCCTTTGACGAATTCATCCGACCCGGCGAAGCTGAAGGCGGAGGTGATACGACGGAGTTGGCCAACGCTGTGATCGTCATTGAGTGCCGATCGCAGTGCGTTCAGTCGTTGGCTGTGCATGAACATCACGCCGTCCATGAACTGCACGTGGTGTTTGGCACAGGCTGCGCTCATGTCGCGCACGTCGGCCGCAGAAATCCCGACCGGTTTCTCGACGAGGACATGCTTGCCCGCTTCGGCCGCACGGATCACCCAGTTTTTGCGGAGGCCCGTCGGCAGCGGGATATAAACCGCGTCGATGTCGGTTCGCGCGAGCAGTTCTTCGTAGCTTCCCAATGCGACGGGAACCTGCTCGAACGGTGAATGAGCCTGACAATCCCCGATGAATTTCTGAGCCTTTGCGACGTTACGACTCGCCACGGCGACGACGGTGGCATTGCCTGTGTTCTTGATCGCGAGCCAGTTCTTACGAGCGATGTCGGCAGTCGAAAGGATTCCCCAGCGGCAGACGGTGTGGTGCATGTGTTCGATGTTTCTTGACGGAGAAATGGCGTGAACGAATCAGGGTTGCTCGTCACTGCGGAGCGGCAGCCTCAAGTTATCCCTGATGCGGCACAACAGGAAGCATCGTCAGTCATTTGCGCCCGTTTGGAGTGCAGTCAGGAAT
Organism: Schlesneria sp.; assembly: GCA_043743205.1. Taxonomy (GTDB): domain Bacteria; phylum Planctomycetota; class Planctomycetia; order Planctomycetales; family Planctomycetaceae; genus Schlesneria. The sequence goes on along the minus strand of JAYTXB010001182.1, from coordinate 2 downwards.
CC
>JAYTXB010001181.1:0-1062 GCA_043743205.1 Schlesneria sp. | reverse complement strand
ACTTTTTGACTGAACACGTTGCAGCCGAAAAGATCGCCAGCCGAGGTCTCGGCGAAGTTCAGTGGAGCCGGGGCCGACTCAAAATTGGTGACTGCATTGATTGCATTGATCCGAGACGCACTGCCACTCATGAAACGTTGCCTTCCAAAAAAACTGGTTTGAGCGCGAAAAACCCACAGCCGCTGGCTCGCGACGAGCAACCATTATGCCGAGCCTTCATTTGAATCTGACCCCGACGCGAGGGCCGAGAATCTAACAAGACGCTCGACAAACTTCACGGCAATTCCGACTGCACACACTATCCGTTCACTTGGAGGTTGCCAATTCTCCGGGCGGAGGCTGCTTCGTCTGTGAGCGTCTCTTCGTCGATCAGAGAGAACTCGATTGGAGCCGGGCTATTCGGATTGGTGAACCCTTGCTGGGCCAGACTCAAACCTTTGAACCAGACTTCGCGAACGACCGATGATTCTCGGCGGGATAATCGGAACGAGGAATACGAACATTTTCAGGACAAAGGTTGGATGAGACTGAGCTTCCTTGACGGCGAGTGTGACGGCGTTAGAATCGCCGCCCGCTCTATCTGAAATGGGTCCACGTGCGGGCCAGGGCGACGAGGGATCGTAGATCAATTGGTTAGATCGCCAGCTTGTCACGCTGGAGGTTGCGGGTTCGAGTCCCGTCGATCTCGTTGAAGATGCACGCATCGCAAATGACCACCGACGATGAATCGTCGGTGGTCATTTTGTTTCTCGATCCCGTGGCCAATGTTCACAATCGGTGACCGAACGCTGTTTCCAATGAAAAATGGGATGAGTCACAGCGCGATCCGATGGTTTGAACTGACACTCCAGTGAAGCCGATTACTGCTCGCCGCGCCGTATCGGATTTAGCGATGACGACGCGCAACAGCATACTCGCCAGCCGTGATTGCCGGACTTGGCGCAGTCTGTGCATGACGGCGAAGGGTTGCTAACATGCCGCCCGAGTTTGGGGTGACAAGCTCACTTTCAGTCTGTTCAACATCGCCTCTCCTTTCGAGGCGTGTCTTCATCTGTTCAACCT
>JAYTXB010001180.1:0-1756 GCA_043743205.1 Schlesneria sp. | reverse complement strand
TGGGCCGACCTCAAGCTGGAAGAGTTGTGCAAAAAGGCCAAGGACTTCGGCTATGACGGGTTGGAACTGGCCTGCTGGGGCGACCACTTCGAGGTCGATCAGGCCCTCGCCGACGACACTTACTGCGCCCGTAAGCGTGAGTTGCTCGAGAAGTACGACCTGCAAGTCTTCGCGATCTCGAACCATCTTGTGGGGCAAGCGGTCCTCGACAACATCGACATCCGCCACAAGAGCATTCTGTCTCCCACGATTTGGGGCGATGGCAATCCAGCGGGTGTGACTCAGCGTGCGATCGAAGAAATGAAGGACACCGCGCGCGCCGCTCAGAAGTTGGGCGTGGGCGTCGTGAACGGCTTCACCGGGTCGAGCGTCTGGCACCTGATCTACGATTTCCCGCCGACTCCCAAGTCGATGTACGACGCTGGCTTTCAGCTGCTCGCCGACCGTTGGAATCCGATCCTCGACGTGTTCCAAGAGTGCGGTGTGAAGTTCGCGTTGGAAGTCCATCCGACGGAGATCGCCTTCGATCTCTATTCCGCCGAGCGCGCCGTTGCGGCTCTCGGTGGACGCGAAGAGTTCGGTTTCAACTTCGACCCCAGCCATTTGATTTGGCAGGGTGTCGATCCCGCCGAATTCATCCGCTACTTCCCGAGCCGCATCTATCACGTCCACATGAAGGATGCGAAGGTCACGCTCAACGGACGCTCGGGTATCCTCGCGAGCCACCTCTCGTTTGGCGATCCGCGTCGCGGCTGGGACTTCCGCAGTATGGGACGTGGCGGCGTGAATTTTGAAGAAGTGATTCGCGCTCTCAACGCGGCCAAGTACCAAGGCCCTCTGTCCGTCGAATGGGAAGACATGGGGATGGACCGCGAACACGGTGCTCGCGAATCGTGCCAGTACGTCAAGAACATCGACTTCGCTCCGTCCGCCCGTGCCTTCGACGCTGCGTTCGCCGAGTAACGCAGACACAGCCCGCTCGTGAGTTCACTCGCACGAACGCACGAACGTCGTGTTCACAGACAATTGCAGCCGACGAGGCCGGGCCTCGTCGGCTGTTTCGTTTCCATCGCGATCCCCACATCAGGCTCGTGCCGATTGCAGAACGCGCAGCTCTTTGGGTAGCGGAAATGACACGTGTTCTTCGCGCGTCGTGACTTCATCGAGCGTGGCGCCGTACCGACTCATCAACCATTCGATGCAATCTTGGACGACTTGTTCGGGCGCGCTGGCACCGGCCGTAATGAGCACTGTTTCGACTCCGTCAAACCATTCGGGACAGAGTTCGTTCGCGCCGTCAACCAAGTGTGCGGGCTTCTCGAAGGACTCGCCAATCTCACGCAGGCGGCGGCTGTTTGAGCTGTTCTGACTTCCGAGCACGATGACCACGTCCGCCTGTTGAGCCAGTTGTTTGACGGCATCTTGGCGATTGGTCGTGGCATAGCAGATATCTTCTTTGGGCGGGCTTTCGATGTGAGGGTACTTCAGCTTGAGAGCCGCAATGACCCGTCCCGCTTCATCAACGCTCAGCGTCGTCTGTGTGAGATACGCGATCTTCGCGTCAGCGGGCAGATTCAAACTGGCCACTTCGTCGGGGGTTTCGACGAGCGTGATGCTGGCGGGAGCTTCGCCCATGGTGCCGATCACCTCATCGTGGCCTTCGTGACCGACCAGCACGATGTGGTAGCCCTCACGCGCGTACTTGATCGCTTCGAGATGGACCTTCGTGACGAGTGGGCAGGTGGCATCAATCGTC
>JAYTXB010001179.1:0-2145 GCA_043743205.1 Schlesneria sp. | reverse complement strand
ATCGGATGCTGTCTTTCGATGGGCTGGCCGGTCGTAGGGAACTCAACCCCGAGGCAGGAAGGACGTTCGCATGGCGATGACTTTTACGGAAACGCTCGGATTCATCCAGACGCTCAACCAGTACCTGACCACCAACCAAGCCTCGCTGCTCGCTCAGGGTTTGACCGTCGCGCCGTGGATCACGGAACTGGAGACGCTCAAACAAAACCTGCTGGTCAAGGATGGCGAACAGGAAGCCCTCAAAACTCAGTTGAAGAACAAGACGGCCGAGGTCTCGGCGGCGGAGGATGCCGTGTACCGGATCGGTTCGACTCGGCTGGACACGATCATCGCGCTCGTCGGCAAGACGACGGAAGAGGGAAAACAGGTCGCTCGCATCCGCAGCGACATCCGCCGTGGTGCGAACGCCCCACCGGCGACGCCTCCCACGCCGTAACTCTCACAATTTTAGAGAGTTGCGAGTTTGTTTCCGCCGCTCGACGATTCGGTTCCGGCCGGAATCTGTTCCATTCCGGTCGGAACCGCGTCCATTCCGCCCGGAATCTTCTTCATTCCGGTGGAATGCGGCCCGTTCCGGCCCGAATCTTCTCCATTCCGCGCGGAACGGCGTCCATTCCGGTGGAATCTCTTCCGTTCCAGCCGGAATCGAGTCCGTTCCGACCGGAATCTTCTTCGATCCGCCTGGAACCGCGTCCATTCCAGCCGGACGACGGTCTGATTTGCCGAGATTCATTCCGTTTCCAGCGGATCGAGGACACACCAACGCGACGGCATGCTCACGGGTTGGCGGGGCATGAGCTGGTTGAGTAGTCTCCCTGTTCATTCAACGTGGTGAGCCTGCCCCTGCCTCCTTGCAAGTCATCCGTCGGTAAACGAACTCACCGCAGAAACGAGAGTCTCCATGCCTTCCCCTTCCCGCCGGGCCTTCACGCTGATCGAACTGCTGGTTGTGATCGCCATCATCGCGGTGCTGATTGGGCTGTTGCTGCCCGCCGTCCAGCAAGCGCGCGAGGCGGCGCGGCGGACGCAATGCAGGAACAACCTCAAGCAGCTTGGTCTTGCGATGAACAACTATCACGACACCCACGGCACATTTCCGCCGGGTCGGTTGCGCAGCTTGGTAGACGGGCAGGGGCGTTGTTTCTCGGCGTATGCCCATCTCTTGCCGTACCTCGAAGCCGGGACGCTTTATCAGCAGATCAATTTCAACGCGAATCCGGAGGACGCCATCAATGCGACGGCTCTCGATCAGACGATTCCCTACTTTCTCTGCCCCAGCGATCAGTTCCGCAAGTTGCAGGGAAACAGTGCCGTCCACAACTATCCACTGAACACGGGCACGACGTATCCGCTGTCGCCGCGCAATCCGGGCGGCGTGCCAATCACCGGCGTCTTCTATGAGAACTCGTCCGTGCGGTTCGGTGACATCACTGATGGGTCGAGTCAGACGGTTTGCATCAGCGAGACGATCAAGTCCGAGGGCGGCCCCACCACGTGGGATGGCGTCAGCAAGACAAACGGCTTCGTGCTGACTCAGGGCAACGACAACGCGACGACCGGTCCTGAACTGACAGACTATGCCAGCCAGTGCCACGGCGCGGGACTAGTTCTCCAGCAGACGCGGGGCAGTCGGTGGCTCATCGGGGCACCGGGGCATTCGATGTACAACCACCTGCGCGTGCCCAACAGCTTCGACATCGACTGCCGTGGTGGGTTGCCACACAGTATCCGCTGGAACGCTGTGTGGGACCGGCTGTCGCTCAATGTCGCCGCCCGCAGTCGCCATGTCGGCGGAGTGCATGCCCTCTTCGTCGATGGACACGTTCAGTTTGTCAGCGAGAACATCGACACCCGCGTCTGGCAGGCTGTCGGCAGCCGCAATGGCGGCGAGGTTGTCGGCGAGTTCTGAGTTTGACAACCTCTCACCGAGTCAGGCGGCTCGTTGAAAACTTGTTTCCAATTTCACGACAGGATTTTTCCAGAACCGACATGACCAACGATCTGATTCTCACCGTACTCATCTTCGCGTTCGCAGTCCTCTATTCATCGGTGGGCCATGCGGGGGCGACGGGGTATCAGGCGGCGATGGCCATCATGGGCGTGGCTCCGCCGGTGATGAAGATTTCGGCGCTGGTGCTCAACATT
>JAYTXB010001178.1:0-3092 GCA_043743205.1 Schlesneria sp. | reverse complement strand
CTGAGGATTCTCATCCGTGAATCGACTTGCTGCCTACGCTCAACCGGCGCGCATCTGGACTCGCATCGAACTGCTGCTCGCCGCTTTCGACGGCACCATCTCACGACTCGAACAGGCTCACGAGTTATTGGAGAGTGGCGAACAATTCAAAGCCCAGCCACTGCTGCTGCGATCGCAACGGATTGTGCTGGAGCTGTATTCGGGCATCGATCTCAGCCAAGGCTCGATCCCCGCGAACATGCAGAACCTCTACGTGTACGTCTTGAGTTGCATTGGCATGGGGCCGGAACTCAACGTTCCCTCGGCACTCGATATGATGCGTAACATCCGTAGTGGTCTCGACAGCATCCGCGACCAAGCCATCGAACTGGAGCGCTCGGGACAAGTGTCGGTGGCCAATGACGTGACTCAGATTTTGAAGCACATCGTGGCCTGATCTCACTCGGAGCATGCGGCCTGTTTGGCCGCTTGTAGCTGGACCGCCAGTTCCTTCGCTAAGGGTGCGTCCTCTTTGGCGAGTGCCGTCAGAACCTTGGCAGCCTCGCGCTCCTGCATTCGACCGAGTATTGAGGCGGCGGTGTCGTGACTTCCTTGTGCAACCAGCCGTCGCGTCAACAGCACGGCAGCGCGCACCGACGGACTGTCGGAATTCACAATCGGTCGGTTCACCGTGATCTCGCTGGCCTCGGTTCGCTGACGACCGGCAGTTGACTTGCGCTCGCCCGCGCCTGCGTCTTGCTGTGAGGCTTTCACAACACGCTGCGAAGCAGTGATGGCACGTTGCTCCGCCGCCGCCAGTTCTTCGGTCGCTTGCCGACGAATGTCATCCACCGCAGCCTGCTCTTCACGGATGTCGTCGTAAATCATGCGCAGCGACTCTTGTCGACTCATCAGTCGCGACTCACGCTGCTTCGCTTCCGTACCCTCGGCAAGCAGCAGCGCCTCGCCTTCCGAGCGAGTCTCTGTGACTGGAATGCTCGCGTCTGTGGCCGCTCCAGTGTCAACGACCTGGGGGCGAGGTGACTTCGGCATGGCTCGCACGGACTCGGACTTTTCCTCTGCGCCAGCAGGTGCTGCCACGGGACGAGCGACTCGACTCGCAGCGCGACGAAGGGCAGAAGCCGCACGCGACTCCGCGGCGCGCTGCTGAACCTCAACCTGTGGCTGGAGCATGTCCGACCACGCCGACGCCAAAGCGAAGACGCATACGGTCGTACACAGTACCGCCACCAAAATCTTCATTCCCACGTCTCATGCAATTCGCCAACGCTGGCGGTTTGAACTGCGGCTCCATGTTGAGCAGCCTCGAATTCGGCAATCCCTCGGTGAACCATGCTGGTTGGCGTGAACTACATCTGCATTCGCATCACTTCCTGATACGCCTCGATCACTTTGTTGCGAACCTCCATGAAGACGCGCAGGCTGAGATCGGCTTTGGTGAGCGCAAGCATCGTTTCGGGGATGCTGTCGCTCTGCCCGGTCGCCAGTTGTTGCACGGCTTGATCGGCTTGAAGCTGCTGCGTGTTCGTGTCTTCGATGAACTGGCTCAAGACCTGACCGAAAGTTTGGCTTCCCGTAGAGGGCTGAACTCCGGACGGGGGCAGGGTCAGCGGGAGGCTTCCCAGATTTCCGACGGCGGCCACGTTCATGATTAACCTCGCACGAGCGACAGGGCTTGCTGGTTCATTTCGACAAACGACTGAGCGGCTTTCAAGTTGGCTTCGTAAGCCCGCGTGGCGGTGATCAAGTTCACCATCTCCATCGGCAGATTGACGTTCGGCATCGTGACGAAGCCATCCGTGTCGGCATCGGGATGACCGGGGTTGAGTACCCGTGGCATCTCCGACCGATCGTCGATGACTTCGACCACACGGACTCCGCCGAAGCCTGCCAAGTCCGCCCCGCGCAAGTTTGCCTCGGCCTGTTTCATCGCCGCTTCAAATACGACTTCCTTGCGTCGATACGGACCTCCTTCCGGCGTGCGCGTCACCGAAGCGTTCGCGATGTTGTTCGCCACGATCTCCATCCGAAACCGCTCGGCACTCATGCCCGAGGCACTGATGTCGAAGGCTCCCAACGAGGCATCAAATCCCATGTCGTCACTCCTCGCACATCAAACTCGAACGGCCCGACATCGCACTCAGGCGAGCGGCGGAATGGAATTGCCCCGTAGGATGGGCACTCTTGCCCGTCCCGACTTCCGACTTCAAGCCGGACGGGCAAAAGTGCCCATCCTACGACGACGGCAAGACGATTCCTGCTGCTCGTCTACCGCCCTTCGATGGCGCGTTTCATCATCGCGGTCTTGGTCGAAAGGATCTGAAGGTACGTATTGTTCAGTAGCGTGTTCTTGTTGATCCGCATCATCTCGTTGTCGATATCGACCGTGTTTCCATCCAGTCGCGCGGGGGCGAGCTGGTCTTCTGATATCTCCGGTTGCAACCGCTCCACTCCACAGTCGCCATGTTGATGGACGTGTTGAGCCAAGACTTCATCAAACGTCACGTTCATCCGGCGATAGCCCGGCGTGTTGACGTTGGCGACGTTCTGCGCCAGCACTTTGTGCCTCAGCGTCGAGACATCGACGAGCTTTGCCAGCAAATCAAACTGTGAAGGGATGACGGCCATAGCGACTTTATCGGTTGTGCCGAAACACCAAGTTGAAGTGAAGCCGCACTCACGCGACAAAATTGCCGGTCGCAGACGAGGAACCCAACGGCCCGATTGCAACGAGTTGCCGAGCATCGGCACGAACTGCCATCAACCCTGTGAAACGCTCATGCAAGCCCTCCAAGGCACAGCGACCCTCCGATCCATCAGAGCTGTCCGTTCCAGTCGAATGACAATCTGGAGACACTCTGTAAACTCCCCGCCGGAAACTTGCCGTAGCGGACGCCAAACTTCCAATGTCGTTGACCTCGCACGATCTAACGACCCAATCGAGGCTACGTGAGGTCCACGCGAAGGACTCGCGGCGAATTTCACTTCTGACATCAAGGATGGTCTGTGACTTACGCTCCCTATTCCAATGAAGCGGCTCCCACGCGAGGCTTCACACCACGTCCGTCGGCTCCAGCAGTGAGTTCCCCCAC
>JAYTXB010001177.1:0-3878 GCA_043743205.1 Schlesneria sp. | reverse complement strand
CGCATGCCGTCAGGCTGCGGGTTTCCTGCGGCGATCAAGAACCCGCAGCCTGACGGCATGCGGCTCGCCAAGGCCTCATTCGTGACCGCGCGAGGTATAGAAAAGAAAGCGGTGATGAATCCCCGCAGTCCAAATGAGATGGCAAAAGTTGCCGTCAGCTTCCGACTTGCAGCCACCATTTGAGGAACAGGCCGCACGACCAGAAGTAGGCTGAGAACGACACGGTAGCGCAGAGCAGATCCGTCAGCAGTGCGAACCGATGTCGTGCGAGCAGACCTCGCGCACAGAGGGCCGCGACGGGGAATGCGGGTAGGAAACCCGTGAGGAAGCCCCACTCGATCGACAGCCCCAGCCGACGACACAGATGGAAGTAGAGGCCGCTCGTGGCGAGCAGCGAGAACCCCGTTAGTCGCGATCCCCAGCGTGCTCGGCGGCGAAGTGGCAGCGGCTGTGACTCGGCCCACGTCACGGCGATCAACGTCAGTTGGAGCGACGCCCACAGCACAAGCGGCCAGAGGAACACGTAATCGTTCAGCCGGTGATTGAGCAGCGGACTGCCCACGGTTCCCACAAGCAACGTCGTCATCCAGAAGGCAACTCGCGCGATGAGCCATGAGTGTCGCGAGGAGTCCGTCGTAGGATGGGCACTCTTGCCCGTCCGGCTTTCGTTCGTGAGATCGTTCGATTCCTTCGACGCGGTCAGTCTTCCTTCATTGAGAAGAGGACGGGCAGGAGTGCCCATCCTACAGTGCGCGATGCACCACATTGTCAGGCATATCACTGCCGAACAGATCGTCGCGAGCAGCAACCCCGCCAGACTCCAGAGCCACCATGCACGCAGCTCGGACCATTCGGGAGTGGTCGCCGGGTACTCGCGTTCGCCACCGAGAAGTGGTGCCGGATCAAACGAGCGCACGTGCGGGATGTCGGTCATCGACTTGGTGACGATCTTCGGCGCGAGCGGTTCGGCACCGAGGTACAGGCACACAGCGCGCGTCTGGGTGCGAAGGAACAATCGCCCGTGACAGAGGGCTGCGGCGGACCAACTGATCTCGTCTTGAAAGACCGTCGTGCGCGCCAGCTCTTCGTAACGTTCGGGATTCACGCGAGCGAGGATCACCTCCCCCTTGTCGTTGAACAGGATCAACTTGCCATCGGCGACGATGATGTTGGCGTGACCAACCTTGTCGGTGGACCAAACGATCTTGCCGGTCTCAAAATCGAGGCACCGAAACTCGCCGCGCGACGGCCGGTTGAGTCGCGACTGCGCGTCCTTCAGATCAAACCCGTAAACGTAGCCGTCCACAAGGACACTCGACGCGATGTCATTCGAGAACTTGAGGGCCTCCCACGCGACGGTTGGCTTGAGGGGCGAGACTGCGTTCGCATCGCGCGGCGCGGCATCATCAACATCAGTTTCAACCAACCGATAGCACTTTGCCCCACTCCGAAACGGCCCGGCGATCATCAGGAACGGCTCGCGATACAGCGGAGCCGCCGAGTGTTCGTCGTAGCCCGCCGAGAACTCGTCCTCCCACAAGAGGCGTCCGTTCGCGCGGTCGATGATCGCCAGTGAGTTCTCCAAGAGCGCGACGATTCGCGGTCGCCCGTTCAACGTGATCGGCAGCACCGACGCATAGCTGGCAGGTGATTCGCCCGACTTCCACACCAGCGAACCGTCCCCCGCGTCGAGCGCGATGACACTCGCATCGAGTCCCCCCACGGGCACGATCACCAAGCCATCGACCACCACCGGCGAGGCCGCGCAACCGAAATCGGTCCCCCGCCCGTGAAAAGTCTTCTTCGGATTCGTCTCCCAAATCGAGCGACCGGTCCGCGCGTCGAGGCACCCGATCGTCCCCTCGGGCGCGGCGTAATAGATGCGGCCGTCATGCCACGTCGGCGTCGCGCGTGGTCCCGGATAGAGGCCGCCGCCGTCGTAGGGCCAGCCGTATTTCTGCGACCAGATTGTCTCACCCGTCGCCGCGTCGAGACACACCACCGCCTGCTCGTACAGCGTTTGCGTCTGTGTCCAGACGCGATCACCGACCGCGATGAAGCTCGAATACCCCTTGCCGATCTCCCTCGTCCACAGCACCGGCGGACCCGACTCCGGCCACGACTCGGTCAATCGTTCGCGATTCGCGACTGCATCGTGAATCGCTCCGCGCCACTGCGGCCAACTTGGTTCGACGGATTGAACTGGCTCCGTCGCCGATGAGACTCGGCCCCAAGTCAACGCGACCGACACGACGACGAGGCCACACACCAACCGTAGGGTGGGGCGAGTCAGCGAGACCCACCAGCAACGCCCCTTGGAACGCGAACTGAAATGGAAGAAGCATCCGTCTCTTCCCGCTTCACGCCATCGACTGTGCATGATCTCTCGCCTTGAAGTGACCGCGATGGACTTAATGACCGGGTTTCAAACTTGAGCAGGCTTCGTCGCTCAATCCACACTGTGCGTCTCCAGCCAGTTGTCTCCCACCGACACATCGACCACGAGTGGCACGGACAGTTCCATCGCGTGCTGCATCTCGTGACGAACCAATTCGATGAGCGAGGCGATGTCGGACTCGGGAGCCTCCAACACCAGTTCGTCGTGAATTTGCAGGAGCATCCGGCCGGGATGTTTTTCACGGAGCAGTCGGCGGCTGACGGCGAGCATCGCGCGTTTGATGAGGTCGGCCGCAGAGCCTTGAATCACCGTGTTGACCGCGGTTCGTTCAGGCATGTTGAGATTGCCGGTTCGCACGGGACGAATCCCTTCAATCGGACGGCGGCGACCGAGGATCGTGGTCGCGCGACCGACACGCTGAACCTCGGTAAGCGTCGCTTCGATGAACTGCGCCACACCCGCATACTTCGCGAAGTAGCCGTTGATGAACCTCGCCGCTTCGTCCTGCGGGATGCCCAACGCTGCCGCCAGCCCGAAGGGACTCTGCCCATAGATCACGCCGAAGTTGACCGCCTTGGCCATGCGACGTTGATCGCTCGTCACGGCGTCTCGATCCACGCTGAAAACTTGTGAAGCGACCGCCGTATGAATGTCGATCCCCTGCGCGAACGCCGCGATCAGTTCCTGATCCTGACTGAAGTGAGCGAGGACACGCAGCTCGATCTGCGAGTAATCAGCACAGAGCAACTTCCACGAGGACTCCGCCGGAATAAAGGCACGTCGGATTCGTTCTCCCTCGGGAGTGCGGATCGGAATGTTTTGCAGATTGGGATCACTCGAACTGAGTCGTCCCGTTGCCGCGACGACTTGGTTGAACGACGTGTGGATGCGGCCCGTTCGGGCGTGAACCAACTGCGGCAGCGCATCGAGATACGTCCCCTTCAACTTCGTCAGATGACGATGCTCGGTAATCCGCGCGGGGAGCGGATGGAGCGGAGCCAACTCTTCGAGTACCTCTTGGTCGGTACTGGCTCCGGTCTTGGTCTTCCGTTTGATGGGGAGCTTCAACTCCTCAAACAACACCACTTGAAGCTGCTTCGGGGAGTCGATGTTGAATGGCCGACCGGCCAAGCCATGAATCTCGCCCATCAGTTGATCGAGTCGCTGCGTCAGGTCTTTCGACTGACGATGCAGTTCGTCGGCATCAACACGAATCCCCGTCTGTTCCATCTCGGCCAGCAGCGGGATGAGCGGTCGTTCCAAGTCCCAGTACAAATCCCAGAGGCCCTGGTCCCGCAGTTGCTCCGACACCAGATCGGCTACACGCAGCGTGAAGTCGGCGTCCTCGGTCGCGTACTCGGCGATCAGGTCGATCGGCACATCGGCCATGTTCTTCTGTTTCTTCCCGCTGCCGATCAAGTCGCTGATCGGGATGCCGGTCGTCCCGAGATATTTTTGGATGAGCGTATCGAGACTGTGC
>JAYTXB010001176.1:0-1461 GCA_043743205.1 Schlesneria sp. | reverse complement strand
GACTGGCCAGCGTGCGGTTGGCCAGTTCGGGGGCGAGGGCCAGCTTTAGAAAGTCGGTCGCGTTCCCCATCACGTCGCCGGAGGGCTTGCCGTTGACGAGCAACACCTGCAACTCGTCCCGCACGGGAACGACCAGCCGACGCGCGTCATCGACGCGCAGGCCATCCGGTTTCAATCGCACTTCCACGCGATGTTCACCGTTGGAGAACGCGGGCGCGAAATCGACTCGCACATCCGTCGCGGCGGGGAGATCAACGCGTTTGGTGTCGGCCAGTCGGTCGTCGATGTACAGCTCGACCAGTTGGCCGACCGCGCCACTCGTGGAGAAGTTGCGCAGCGTGGCGACGATCTGCACGCTACGGCCCGACAGCACGAAGCCGTCGTCTGTACGCAGGCTCGTCACGGCGACGTTGGCCGCACTCGGCTCACCGACATCGAGGAACGTCAGCTTGGCTCGCTCGGACAGCTTCTTCAGTGCGGAGCGGACGCGCGTTGATTCGGCTGAATCACCGGGAGACCACGCCGCCGTCTGCATATCCGTAATGAACACGATCTCTTTGCGAGCGATCTCCGGCGCGAGCGATAACAGTTCGTCGATCTCCTTCAGCACGACCGAAACATCGACACGCTCATCGAGTAGCGGGAGCTGTTCGATCTCTTCGAAGACCGCTGCCGGTTGATAGGCCGGTCGCCGCACGATGACGCGCGGCGCGGAGTCACCCAGCCGCACGAAGTTGGTCGCGTCCCCTTGCTTCATGGAGGTGACGACCTGTCTTGCCAAGTCTTTCGCCCGATCGAAGCGGCTGCGCTCGGTCGAGGCATAGCCCATGCTGAAGGTCGTATCGACGACGACGATCCGATGCTTCGGTCCTTCCGCGCGAAAGTATTCGCCAAGCGTTTCCGCCGAAGGACGAGCCAGTGCAAGCGCGATCAACAGCAGGATCAGCGTCCGCACGATCAGCAGCAGAATTTGTTCGAGCCGCATCCGTCGCGACTGCTTCTTCGTCGCCGCAATGAGGAACCGCATCGCCGCCCACGGGAGTTCGACGTAACGCCGCCTGTGCAGCAGATGAATGAGAACCGGAATGCCCCCCAATGCCAGCCCCCACAACAGCAGCGGGCTACCAAATCCAAAGGCGAGTAGATGCAGGGTTGGAAGGGTTGGCATGGAGTTTCGTCAGAGAACAATCGTTACCGAACCGCCTTCAATAGACTTCTTCATGAGTGCCGACGGACTGAAGCAAGATGGACTCGGCCTCACCGTCGTGAACGACCTCGAACACAATTCGCAGGTCATAGGCAACACTGCACGCCCACAGGCCAGCCAAGTCACCCTTGAGTTTGTGGGTCTTGAGTTGCGGATGAAAGGCGTCGTCTGAAAGTTGCTGCAAGGTTTCAAACAGAGCCTCTTTAAGATCGGGCGAGCGTTTTAATACTCGTTTCGCAGCCCTCACAAACGCC
>JAYTXB010001175.1:0-3155 GCA_043743205.1 Schlesneria sp. | reverse complement strand
GAGGACTCCGTGCTTGACCGCATCGAGTCCCGACTTCTGGCCATCGACAGCCGCGACGAGCATCTTCTCGTGAATCGTTCCCTTCAGCGCCGGGACCGATGCGAGCGCCATGTCGTCGCTGTGGAAGAAGGCTCCCGCGATGGGAGTCGTCTCTTGCTGCAGCAGCGACTCAAACGTATTGCGTGCCTTCTCCGCCTTCCAATCGCACCACCGGACTCCGCCACCGACCACTTCGACCTCGGGGAATTTCTTGATGATGTTTTCAAACCCCTGTCGTCGGCCCTGCGCACCGCTGTGACCGTCGAGACCACCGATGTGGATGAGCTTCCCTTTGCCGCCGAGCTTCTCCATCAGATAGCCGACCGCCATCTCGGCCATGTTGACGTTGTCGGGAGCGACCACGGTCCAGACGCCTGTGTCGCGGAGCTTGTCCAGATCGACTAGCAGCGTGTCCATCGAGATGACCGGGATCTTGCGCTCTTTCAATCGGCGCACTGGCTCAGCCAGCGAGTCAATCTGCACCGCTTGAAAGCAGCAGAAATCCCAATCGCGATCGACGATGGCGTCGATCTTGTTGCGTTGCTTCTCGGGATCGAACTCGCCGTCGAACCACGTGATGTCCACGTTGAGCAGCCTCCCCCACAGCTCGGCCGTTTTCTTGCCGAGTTCGCACCACGTACTTTGCAAACCGGCGTTCGAGAACGCCGCCTTGAGCGGTCGCAGTGACGGATCGACCGGTACGCCCGCCAGTCCTCCACTCCCCATTGGTCCCGCGCCGGGTTGGCCGCAGCCCAGCAGACCTGCTGTCAGCGCGGTGGCTGAACCGAGTGAGAACGCTTCTAAAAAATCGCGCCGTGATGCTGACATGGGATACCTCGTTGAAGTCGCTTCAGAAGTGTGAGACCGAAAAGTGTAAGACCGATTGAGCGGTACGCCTGCCATCGTGATGAGGCTTTCCAACGGAAGCAAGCGACGCGCGGGCCGCTTCGCCAATGCCGGTTCGCCTATTCCTGCTGTCCCGCAGAGCAATTCACGTTTGTGAAGCGACTGCGGCACTCGTAACCTTCCCACCGTTGGCTTTCCTCTGCGGGGCCGGTTTCCAATCTGCTCCCAGACTTGCCTATCCACAGGCTGCCGGATCGCGAGGTTCCTCGTGCTGCACGTCTTCGAGCCGATTGCGAGACCCGTTGTGAGCGGGCGGTTTCACCGCTGTCCGGCTGTCCCCGTCGCGATCGCAGTGATGGTCGGTGTCCTCTTGGACAGACTGACCGCGATCAACCTTACGATGTGGCTGATCCTGTGTGCTGTCATCGCGGCCAGTGCGATCGTCAGCATCGCGTTTCACGGGCGAAGTGTTTCTGTCGTGTGGTTGTTGCTGGGCTGCGCGAGTCTCGGCGCGACGTGGCATCACGTCCGCTGGAGCTGCGTTATGGAAAACGATGCCTCGGCCTGGGCGACTCAATCGGGGCGGCATGTGCGGCTGAGAGCGAAGGTGGTGCAGACGCCGCAGATACTCAAAGCACTCGGCGCGGAACAGACTCCGTGGCGCGCGGCGGAACGAACGGTGAGCGTGATCGAATGCCGTGCGCTGTTGAACAACCAACACGATGGCGGCGTTGAGCAGTCTCTCTCCGGTCTGGCGCGATTGTCGATCGACGGTCGCTGCGACGCGCTCGTGATCGGCGACATCATTGAGATCGTTGGTGAACTGGTTCGCCCTGCAACTCCCTCGAATCCAGGTGAGTCCGATGCGAGACGTTGGTTGCGAGCACAGGGCCTGCACTGCCTCGTCGCGGTCGAGTCGCTGGAGGCCGTGCGTGTCGTTGGTCGCGAACAGACATTGTTGGACCGGCTCGCCGTGTTCCGCACGAAAGGGCGACGACGGGCGGAGAAGCTCATCGCGCGGCAGCTTGGTTCTCGCACCGCTGCTGTCGCGCAGTCGCTGTTATTGGGAAGCCGAGTCGATCTCGATCAAGACTTGCGGCGCGCGTTCGCTGAGAGCGGAACATTGCACGTCCTCGCGATCTCCGGCATGAACGTCGGGTTGTTGTGGGGCTGGCTCTGGACGATCGGACGCGGACTGCGGCAATCGAGTCGCTCGCTACTGATCGTGCTGCTCTGTCTGCTTCCGGCGTATGCACTCATCACCGATGCGAATCCGCCGGTCCTGCGCGCGACTTTGGTCGCAGTCGTGCTCGCCTTCGGACAGATTTTGGGGCGAGGCGGTTCGGCATGGAACTCACTCGCGCTGGCCATCATCAGCCTGTTGGCTTGGAACCCGAGCGACCTGTTCAATTCGGGCGCTCAACTGTCGTTCTTGGCGGTGTTCGCGATTTTGATCACCCTTAGTTTTCTACGACCGTTGCGTGGAGCATTCACTGTGGCCGACGAACCACTGTCGGGACCGCCTGGGTGGCGATTGGCGATCGCGTGGTTGGTTCGCAAAATTGCCGAGAGCTATGCGATGGGAGCGGCCATTTGGATCGTGACTTCACCGCTGATCGCATCCGAATTTCATCTGGTCTCACCGATCGGCTTCGTGCTGAACGTCTTGCTCAGTCCGCTGATCGTCGTGATGTTCTGGTTCGGCTACTCGTTCCTCTTGCTCGGTCTGGTTTCGCCGCAGTTGTTCGGCTGGCTGGGCGTGCCGTTTGAACTGACGTTGGGCTGGTTCATGTCGGCAGTACAAGCGGCCGCACGGGTCGAACTGGGCCACATCTACGTCGCCGCGCCACCCATCTGGTGGTTGATCGGGTTCTATGGATTGACGTTGTCGTGCGCGCTGGCCGATCGCTGGCGAGGTCGCTTCTATTGGTCGCCGCGCGGGGCTCTGGCCTGGATCGTGTTCGGTCTGATGCTGTCTTGGAGCCTTCCAGCGCGGGGTGGACTGACTTGCACCGTGCTCTCGGTCGGTCATGGCTTGAGCGTGTTGATTGAATGTCCGAACGGCCGGAGGCTCCTCTACGATGCGGGGAGCATGTTGGGTGGGAGCCGAGTGGCGCGGATCGTCGAAGGGGTGCTGTGGTCGTCTGGAGGAACGCGGCTCGATGCACTGGTTGTCTCGCATGCCGATGCCGATCACTGCAACGCGGTTCCGGAATTGATCGAGGTTCTGCCGACCGGAACGCTGATCGTGCATCGCACGTTTTTGGATT
>JAYTXB010001174.1:0-8172 GCA_043743205.1 Schlesneria sp. | reverse complement strand
ATGTCGGCTCGATGATCGACGGAGTTCGGGTTGATGAGCTGTTCGGGAGCCATGTAGAGCGGCGTCCCCAAGACCGAGCCGGTCGCGGTCAGTCGCGTGACGGCCATCTCTGATTCGCTCGCCCCAGCGGACGCAAGCTGGCTCGACGCGGAGTCGATCTCGGGGCCGAGCACCTTCGCGATCCCAAAGTCCGCGATTTTCACTCGGCCATCCATGTCCAACAAAATGTTCTCGGGCTTGATGTCCCGATGGAGGACGCCCTTCGAGTGCGCGTACTGCAATGCCTCACAGACTTGAGGGACGATGGCCAATGCCTGATCGGGGGTAAACCGCCCCGCCCGCATCGCCTCACGCAGGTTTACGCCATCGACGTATTCGAGCATCAGGTAGAAGAACGACGAACCGGCATCGGAGTGACGTTCGGCAGATGCGGATGATGGCTCTAACGCGGCCTCGTCGCTGCGCGATTCGGCGTCCGGTCGGCGGAGCGACCGGACCACAGTTGGCGACCGGTCTACGATGGCCGCTTCACCGAAGTCGTAGACGCTGACGATCAGTGGATGCTGCAGCTTCGCGAGCACGCGGGCTTCGCGCTCGAAGCGCTCTTGAAACGAAGGCTCGGTCGCCAGATGCCCCGGCAGAATCTTGAGGGCCACCAGCCGATCGAGCTTCGGTTGTCGAGCCTTGTAGACGAAGCCCATCCCGCCGCGACCGATCAGTTCCATAATCTCCAACTGCGGGAACGCGGCGGCGAGTTGTTCCACTGAAGGCGGTGCTGGGCGACGGTCTTTGGCATCCGTTCGCGCCAGCCCGCGCGGCGTTGGCTCGCCTGCCGAAGAAGCGGGCTCGTAGACGGAGTCACTCGAACTGGCAGGCGGCACAGCCAACGAGGCAACTCCCATCAAGAGGCACTTCGGACACAATCCCTGCGGTGCTTCCGACGGAATCTCGGTCGAGCAGGCAGGACAACGGTGAGGTTCAAATGAGCTGTTCATGTGATGTCCTGAGGAATCTCAGACCGCAGGTTACAAGAATTCTGGAATGCCGCCACAGAATGCGAACAGGATGCAGCGAATCCCGAGTGCCGTCGTCATGGAGTGGTCATCGTCTACGCACCGGGCGAACTGTGCCTGAATCGATGACGCCCATGATGCTCTCGAACGGAACGGTTACTCGCCAAACCCAACCGACGCATTGCACACTTGCAGATGTTGGTCTTGCCGGATCGGGTAATGCGGGGATAATTCCGCCGAACTTTGGATTGTCTCGCACGGTATTGTTTTTGGTGGCTTCAACCGCGATCACTCTGGGCGAGTCCAAATATCAGTCGGGCCTCTTGCACAATTGCAGTCCTCCTTCCGTAAAGGGAACGGTCTCATGAGCACAGGACGTGACATCCTTCAACAGATTTCTGCCCGCCAAGACGCTCAAGCGTTTCGGCAGGAGAACTGGCAGGGCTCGTTTGACGAGTACCTCGACATCGCGCGCACGACGCCGGAGGTCACTCGCACCGCTCATCAGCGGATGTACGACATGCTCGTCGCGTATGGCTCGTACCCGGTGGACGAGGGGCGTCGCGACGGACTCATCCGGTACAAGTTCTTCGATGATCCCGACACCGGTGGCGAGGACGCGATCTTCGGACTGACCGAGCCGCTGATGCAGCTCGTCAACGTCTTCCGTTCGGCGGCGCTCAAGTACGGCAGTGAACGCCGTGTGCTGTTACTACACGGGCCGGTCGGCAGCTCGAAGAGTACGATCGCTCGGCTGCTCAAGAAGGGCTTGCAGCGCTACGCTCGCAAACCCGAAGGGGCGGTCTATTCGTTCGGTTGGAAGGAAGAGGACGGCAGTGTTTCGTGGGATCCGATGAATGGCGAGCCGTTGCAACTGATTCCTCACGCCTATCGCGACGAAATCTGTGCCTCACTGAACGAAGGTCGCGATCGCAACAAGCAGTTCGTGGTCGAGATCGCTGGCGATGTCAGTCCGCTGGCCCGCTTCATCTTCAAGGAGCGTCTCGAAAAATGTGACGGCGATTGGACGAAGGTCATGCAGGGAGTCGTCGTGCGACGGTTCTTCCTCTCGGAATCAGACCGCATCGGGATCGGCACATTCCAGCCCAAGGACGAGAAGAATCAGGACAGCACCGAACTGACGGGCGACATTAACTATCGCAAGATCGCCGAGTTTGGGAGCGAGTCCGATCCAAGGGCCTTCAATTTCGATGGTGAGTTCAACGTCGCGAACCGTGGCATGATCGAGTTCATCGAAGTCCTGAAGCTAGATGTTGCATTCCTTTACGATTTGCTGGGAGCTTCTCAAGAGCACAAGATCAAACCGAAGAAGTTCGCTCAAACCGACATCGACACGGTGATCCTCGGTCACACGAACGAGCCGGAATACAAGAAGCTCCAGTCGAACGAGTTCATGGAAGCTCTACGCGACCGAACCGTGAAGATCGACGTGCCGTATGTGACCAAGCTCGATCATGAGCTGAAAATTTACGAGAAGGACTACAACGAACGCCGCGTGCGCGGGAAGCACATCGCGCCGCACACGCTGGAAGTGGCGGCGACGTGGGCCGTGCTGACGCGGCTCGAAGAACCGAAGCATCACGGGCTGACGCTGCTCCAAAAACTGAAGCTCTACAACGGCAAGACGCTGCCGGGCTTCACGATGGAGAACATCGAGCAGCTTCGCAAAGAGGCCAAGCACGAAGGGCTGCAAGGCATCTCACCACGGTACGTTCAGGACAAAATCAGCAACGCACTGGTCAACAACACCGAAGCCACCTGCATCAACCCGTTCATGGTGCTTAACGAGCTTGAGAATGGGCTGAAGCATCACTCGCTGATCGCGAACGAGGAGACGCGCGAGGGTTATCGTCGCCTGATCTCGGTCGTGAAAGATGAGTACACCGACACGGTGAAGAACGAAGTTCAACGAGCCATCGCGGCCGACGAGGAAGCCCTCACGCGACTCTGCTCGAACTACATCGACAACGTGAAGGCATACACTCAGCGTGAGAAGGTCCGCAACAAGTTCACCGGCCAAGACGAACAACCCGATGAACGACAAATGCGGTCCATCGAAGAACGGATCGACATCCCCGAGACGCGTAAGGACGACTTCCGCCGCGAGATCATGAACTACATCGGTGCCCTGTCGCTCGACGGCAAGAAGTTCGACTATCGCACGAACGAACGTCTGCACAAGGCCCTCGAAATGAAGCTGTTCGAGGACCAGAAGGACACGATCAAACTGACCAGCCTGGTCTCAAACGTCGTGGACAAGGACACTCAAGAAAAAATCGACATCGTCAAAGGTCGGCTCATCAAAACCTTCGGCTACAACGACGAATCGGCCACCGACGTGTTGCAGTACGTCGCGAGTATTTTTGCCCGTGGCGATGCAAAGCGAGAGTGATCGCTTTTCTCGAATAAGTGATTGGTAAAAAGGGCAACATTGTGAGCATGGCATTAACAAATACGGCGGAACCACAGCCAATCGTCGATTCGTGGGAGATGCCCGTCTCCCGTCGTGGTACGCCGACATGGGAGATGGCCATTCAGTTTCCAATTCAAGGCGAATGGACTGAAGAACAGTACCTCAATCTCGACACGAACCGCTTGGTCGAATTCAAAAATGGCGTTTTGGAGTTCCTGCCAATGCCCGGCCCGGCTCATTTTCGCCTTTCGCGATTCTTAATTGATGCCCTGCGTTCGTTTGTCGAGTCTCGCAAGTTGGGTGAAGTTTTCTGGGCACCGTATAGCGTGCGAACCATTCCAAACTGTTTTCGAGAACCAGACCTCGGATTTTTGGCAACGGGCCGTATCCCCACTGACAATACGCCGCCCGAAGGTGCGGACCTCGTCATCGAAATTGTGAGTGCAGGTACATCCCATCGCCGTCGTTACTTGCAGGAAAAGCGAACGGAGTACGCGGCAGCGGCCATTCCCGAATACTGGATCGTCGATCCCGAATTCAAAACGATCACCGTGCTGGTTCTCGAAGGGAACAAGTACGCCGTACATGGCGAGTTCAAACCGGGGACGCTTGCAACATCCCGACTGCTGTCGGGTTTTGAGGTGGATGTGAAAGCGTGTCTTGATTCAGCGAAGGTCCACGATGAATGACGCCGACTTCAGAACACTGGCCGTTGAGAGATCGAGGGTACGAAGATGAGTGTCGTCTTGAGTTTGTCGAATGCCGAACGGACGGAGATTGCTCGCGGAGCGCTGCTTCCCGCCGTGGATGGTGCCTCGCAATTGGCGTGCGTCGTGGTTCGTGCCGATCTGTTTGAAAAGTTCCGTTATTTGTTCGACGCCAGTCCGGAAGCGGGCAACGCGGAGTTCGCAGCCGCGATTGCCACGTTTGAACCCGACGATTGGAAGAGTCCCGAGGAGTGGCGAGGCCAGACGCCATGAAGGTCCAACGTGGGGATGTGGTCTTCTTGCGATTTCCATTTAGCGATGGCTCCGGCTCCAAGGTTCGGCCCGCAGTTGTGGTGCAACGTGATACCGACAACCGCAGGCTCGATAGCACGGTTGTGGTCCTCATCACGGGTAACAAGTCGTTGGTTGGAAAAGAGCCTGGGCATCTCTTGATTGATGTTGGTTCGCCAGACGGCAAAGCCTCCGGGCTTGGATTCAACTCCGTCGTCAACATTCACTCGTTGTTTACGCTCCACACACATCAGATTCGCGAAGTCATCGGGCGATTACCTGACTTGCTCATGTCGCAAGTAGACGAACAACTCAGCTTGAGCCTCAATCTTTAGGTAACACGACGCGCGTTGAAGGACCATTTCCATGACCCGATCCATCGACCGTGACAATCAGCGATTCAAGGAGATCGTCCGGGGGAAGGTCCGGGGGAATCTCAAGAAGTACATCACGCATGGTGAGGTGCTCGGGCGGAAGGGCCGTGAGACCGTTTCGATTCCCGTGCCGAGTATCGACATCCCGCGCTTTCGTCACGGCGACAAAGGCTCGGGTGGCGTCGGACAGGGTGAAGGAGATCAGGGGCAGCCGATTGGGAAGGGGCAGGGAGATCAGGACGGACAGGGACAGGCCGGCGATCAGCCCGGCTCGCACATCCGCGAGACGGAACTCACGATCGAAGAGTTGGCGGAAATGTTGGGTGAGGAGTTGAAACTCCCGGCCATTCAGCCGAAGGGGCAGAACACAATCAGGGCGGTGAAGACGAAGTACAACAGCATCCGTCAGACTGGTCCCGATTCGCTGCGTCACTTCAAGCGGACATATAAACGCGCCCTGCGGCGGCTGATTTCGTCCAATACGTATGACCCGCACAAGCCGGTCGTTGTGCCGACTCGCGAGGACGAACGCTTCCGTTCGTGGACCGACACGCCGCTCCCTCAAGCCAACGCGGCGGTGATCTACATCATGGATGTTTCCGGCTCGATGACCGACGATCAGAAGGAGATCGTCCGCACCGAATCGTTCTGGATCGACACGTGGCTGAAGAGCCAGTACGACGGCATTCAACGCCGCTACGTCGTTCACGATGTGGTCGCTCACGAGGTCGATGAGGACACGTTCTACCGAGTCCGCGAAAGTGGCGGCACACGCATCTCGTCGGCCTACGTGAAGACGAAGGAAGTCATCGAGCGAGACTTTCCACCCGCCGACTGGAACATCTACGTCTTCCAGTTCTCGGACGGAGACAACTGGGGCGAGGACAACACGACGTGCCAGAAGGTGCTGCGCGACGACTTCCTGCCGATCTGCAATCTGTTCTGCTACGGCCAGGTCGAAAGCCCCTACGGATCGGGCGACTACCTGAAGGAACTGCGCAAGATCGCCCCGCAGTTTGAGAACCTCGTCCTCTCCGAGATCAAGAACAAGGACGGCATTTACGAGTCGATCCGCACGTTTCTTGGTCAGGGGAAATGACGTTCTTTGCTGAGCATCCGCTGGAACTCATGTTCGTGACTTCGAGGCTTGCTCTGTCATGATCGGCGAGGTCAGTTGTCATCGAGCTTGAGCTGATCTCAGAAGCCGCCTCGTCAACTTGAGCCAAGCATGTCAGTGACTTGCTGACCGGTGGCGGGGGCCATCGACAGGCCGAGCATGTTGTGGCCGGCGGCAATCACGACGTTGGGGCGAGCCGGGCTGCGACGAATGATCGGCAGGCTGTCGGGTGTCATCGGCCTCCAGCCGTACCACTGCTCGACGACCGGTTCGGCGGTCGGTTCGAGCAGATAGTGGCTCGCCCCGCTGCGGAGCATCTCGATTCGACGCGGATTGATCGTTTGATCGTAACCAGCGAATTCCATGATCGAACCGAGGCGATAGCCCGACTGCATCGGCGTCACGGCGACGCGGTGCTCCTCGAAGATCAGCGGGATCGTCGGGCACTTCGCAGGGCGTGGCATCGTGATCGAGTAACCCTTGCCTGGTTGAATCGGCACCTTGCAGCCAAGCTCGCGATTGAGCAGTGGTGTCCACGCACCGGTTGCCACGACGAAAGCTTCCGCTGGCAGCTCGCCCTTGGACGTGAGAGCCGCCGCCGCCCGAGACGCTTCGCCCGGAACAAACTTCAATAACTCGCACTGTTCCAGAACCGTGACGCCGCGCGATTCAAGCAGCCTGCGCCACGACGACATCAGCTTGTCGGGTCTCAGGTGCGCATCCCCTTCGTAGTGCCAGCCGCCCGCCAAGCCGAGCTTCAGCGCTGGTTCCAATTTCGCCACGTCATCGCCGTCGTAGCGTGTGGCTCGCATCCCGAATTGCTCGCCGAGCAACTGATCGGTGTGCGCGTAGTGCTCCATCGCGGCCTGCGTCTGAAACGGAAACAGCAACCCGCGCGTCTGCCACTCCGCATCGAGTTGCTCGGTGGCAAACAACTCGTCGTACAGACGGCGCGAAGTGTTGAGCAACTGCTGAATTGTGCGGCCCGCCGCCAGCATGTCTTTTTCGTTGCAATGACGAGCGAACTGAAGCAGCCAACTCCACAAGGCTGGATCGAACCGAGGCTTGATCGAAAAGGCCGAGTTCGGACTGAGCATCGCCTTCAGCGTCTTGCCCATCACACCCGGCCCGGCCAGCGGCAGCACGTGACTTGGGCACACGAAGCCGCAGTTCGCATGAGATGCCCCCCCCGCGAACCGGCCCTTGTCCGCGATCGTCACCTGCCAACCGGCCTGGTTGAGGTAATAGGCGCAAGCCGTCCCAATGACTCCGCCGCCGATGACGATGACACGCTGACTCACGAACGATTCTCCCGCGGTTTGAAACAGGCGAGCCGGGTGCCGTAAGGCCCCAGGTTCTTGATCGCAGAGACCCGGGGCCTTACGGCACCCGGCTCGCCAAATCAGTTTGGTAACGACGATGATGACTCGCGAATTCCCATCTGAAACGGATCGGCCGGATCGAGCAGCAGCGTCACTTCGGCATTCACATACGCAGTGCCGGTCACTCGCGGGATGATGTTGCTCCCGTCGAGACGCACCGAACCTTCGAACACACTGCCGAGAATGCTCTCCTGCCGCCAGACCTCACCCGGCTGCAACTTGCCGTCCGCGTAGAGGCACGCCAGCTTGGCCGAAGTCCCCGTTCCGCAGGGCGAGCGATCATAGGCGCGGCCGGGGCAGAGGACAAAGTTGCGACTGTGATTGGCCTCGTCGCCGGGCGGCCCGAACAGCTCGATGTGATCGATCACGCCGCCGTCAGCCCCCGTAATGCCGTTCCGCTCGAGAGCCTGCCGAATCCGCCACGCGATGCTGGTCAAATGTTCGACATCGGCGAGCTTCATTCCTGTCCCCTCGCCCTTGGCCTTGGGCACCGCCGCTTCGGTGGTCGGGAGAGGGCTAGGGTGAGGGGTTCTTCTGGACGATTGATAGATGGCCGAGTTCGACTCAGCATCAACCAGAAAGAACCAGTTCCCTCCCCACGCGATGTCGCCCGTCACGAGACCCAGCCCGTCCACATCGACCGTCACGTCCTTCGCGAACCGATAACTTGGAACGTTCTCCAAACTGACGCGGTTTACGCCGTCATAGTCGATCGTCACGATGCCGACTGCCGTCTCCAACCGATGCGTCCCCGCCTTGATCCGCCCGAGATGCCCCAGCGTCACGCCGAGACCAATCGTGCCGTGCCCGCACATCCACAACGGCCCGACGTTGTTGAAGAAGAGCACCCCCGC
>JAYTXB010001173.1:0-1031 GCA_043743205.1 Schlesneria sp. | reverse complement strand
CCCAGGGCCAGCGAACACCGTGAGCGCCGCCCTGGGAAATCGAACACCAGAACGTTGTGCCCTGAAGGGGCACGGGAAATATTGGTCGAGACCACACGGACTCGTGAACCGATCTGTCAAACCTCCTGTGCCCCTATAGGGCACGATCATCACACGCCAACAAACCCTGGCCCTAGGCTGATCTCCGAGGCCCCCTTGGGGCGAAATCATGAATAGCGCAACTTCAAAAAGCGTGAGCGAGGGTGTCCATTCAGCGACTCCCTCGCTCACGCTTCGGGTTGGTATGGGTCAGTAAACACTTGCCGACCGCCTCACAGAACTCTGCTCCCTGCGCGTCGTCGAATCTCCGGCAAACTCAGAGAACTCCCGCGCTAGAACCACACCGAGTCACGAACACGATTGGCTCGCTCATGGTCGCCCTATTGCTCTGTGGATAGCACCGCGATACAGAACATCTGCCAACGTGAACTCGCTTCATCGCGAGTAATCTCTTCACCAAATGCCTGATCCGAAGCTGTCACGCTGCCGTAGTGGTCTCCCACTGAAACCATTTGATCACGCATCACTCGCCCATTCATCACTCACACACACGAGGTTCATCATGGACAACGAATTCGCAGGCTCGCCCAAGACTTGGCCACCATTGGGCCTCCCCACCGGCAGCGTTCGCGCGCTGCTGACGTTGATTGTCGTCGCGGTCGTCGTGACGAAGATGGTTTTCCACCGCCCGCCCGATTCCATCTGGATCGAGACTCTGCTGATCGCGCTCGCGCACTACTTCACGTCGCGCCGATTTGTGTCACTCTCACCCGAGATCATGCAACGACTGGAAGACGACGGAACGATCGACCGCGAGCGACATCCGCTCTACTTGCCCAAGAACACCATCCGGTTCCTGATCATCGCCGCGTTCGTTGGCTTGGGTGCGCACCTGTATCGCGAAGAGCGACTGTTCGAGCCGAAAACGATCGGTCTCTTGAGCATGGTCTTCGCCTACCTGTTGGGAGCGATCGCGGGCGGCATCGCGAACT
>JAYTXB010001172.1:0-1186 GCA_043743205.1 Schlesneria sp. | reverse complement strand
GTTGAGTCAGTGACAGCGCGGAAGGCTTGGGATGCGCGATCGCGTTCAGCAGGCCGTTGCGGTGGCTGTTGTAGAGCATGCGCGGCTTCGACGTTTCCGCTGCGAGCCACGTCGCGGGATAGGCAAAGTCTTGCCAGCCCAAGCTGACCAATTGAGCGGCCGCTTGCAGCAGATCGACGGAAGCGGTTTCGACTTCGCGCGGCTTGTCGGGAGTTGCGGGTGTGTTCGGCCGCGCGGACGGATCGAGCGGAGCGGCGTCTTTCGCGGCGAGCGGCTGGTCGAGAAGTTGCTGCGCAGCGGCCTCGCCCGCCGCTCCCAGCGCGGCTGGTCGGTTGAGTCGATCCGTTTCCAGAGACGCTTGGGCCGTGCCGTGATTCAATGAGTCTCGCTCATGGAACGAACGGGATGTCGCGGGCAACCCGGTCAGGCTGGATGAAGCGGACTGCGATAAGTTCGCGTGAGCCGAAGCCCCACGCGAAGCGGTCTCACCGGTCTCGATACCGCTGACTGGACTTGCAGAGCTGGGCAACGAGGCGACTCGACGAAACATCGGCCACCGACGCGCGGACAGCACGACATCCCGGCCGAACGTCTGCCACAGGCCCACAGCGATGATCGCCAGTGCCAGCACAATCAACCCGCGCACAAGCCAACGTTCGCGGGAAGAGAATTCGTTCTCAGAAGTGACTCGCGTGGAAACGCGATCCACAGCGGGCGAGGTATCAGGTGGAATCCGTTTCATGGCAGCACGATCTCCAGCAGAACAATCAATGAAACTCGGGCAGCACCAGTGCGCGTCATCATGGTGGCTCAAAGGGGATCTGTCGATCCGATCCGGAGCGGTCGTTCGTCCGCTCCCCTCGGGGCGCGTTCGGGACTAGAGTATTGCGACGACACGAATGGAACGTTGAGAACGTCGTACTCGCAGTCAGAGAAATGACTTCGACAGGGTTGCAGTTGAGGACGATTACGGGAAGGTCTGCGTGAGATGGCTCAATCGAAACTGGGGCTGCTGGTCGCGTTGTTGTTCTACACGACGGCAATGAAGCTGATGCCTTACATGTTGCGGAACTGCGACGTACAGCTTGACCCGACGATCTTGTATTACCCGTGGAGTTTCTCGCCGCTGACGGCAGTCTGTCTGTTGAGCGGGGCATGCCTGTCGGATCGAAGGCTGGCGTTCGCG
>JAYTXB010001171.1:0-12268 GCA_043743205.1 Schlesneria sp. | reverse complement strand
GGGAGTCCTCTTCGGAGCCGACAGCTTCTGGCAGGGAGTCGATGTTCCGGGCGACGCACTGCAAAACGTCATCATCACGAAGCTGCCGTTCAGCGTGCCGGATCAACCGCTGCTCGAAGCGCGACTCGAAGCGATCCGTGCCGACGGCGGCAACCCGTTTATGGACTATCAGGTTCCCGAAGCGATCATCAAGCTCAAGCAAGGGGTCGGTCGATTGATTCGCTCACGCACCGACACCGGCATCGTGGCAATCCTCGATCCACGGGTCCGAACCAAACGCTACGGACAATTGTTTCTCGACAGCCTCCCCAACGGCCGCATCGTGGCAACGCCCTGACTCTGGTTGAGACCGTCAAGAGCCATCCAGACATCGGAAGGGGTGAGTTCGTGATTTTACTGAGGGGTCAGCGACGGTCTAAGTTTTGGTCAAGTGAGGATTTCAAAAGGTATTTTGGAATTCCTTTGTTGGTGTGAGGGGAGGTGGATTTTTTGAGGAAGAGCGAGGATGTTCAATGAGGTTGGGTTGGCTTGAGGCGTGGCTGCGGGTTAGGTTGCCGGGGCGTGGTGAAACGGAGTGAGGCTCTGTGGGGACACAACCTCACAAGGGATCGCCGCGACGAGGGTGCGTCAATGACGTATCGACGAGCGTCTGGGAGGAATCTCAGACGCTCATTTTGTTTTGCCACACTTGGTCCGTCTTCACGAGCAGGTTGAGGATCGTGAGCAATTTGCGCATGCAGGCGACAATCGCGAGTTTGGACGCTTTGCCCTTCGCTTTGAGGTGTTGATAGAAGGTCTTGATTGTCGGGTTGTGGCGGAGGGCCACGAGGGCGGCCATGTATAAGACGCGGCGAACTTGTCCTCGACCTCCGCCGATAAATCGCTTGCCGGACTTGGTGCCAGAATCGCGATTGATGGGCGCGACTCCGACGAGCTTTGCGACCTCACCGCGATTGAGCGCACCGAGTTCCGGCAGCTCTGCGATGAGCGTGGAGATTGTCACCGGACCAACGCCTTTCACGGACCGCAGAATCTCGATAGTTCGTTGGTTGCGTTGATCCGCCGCCAGGAGGCTGGCGAGTTGGGAATCGATGCTTTTCAACTGCTTTTTAAGGGTTTCCAACACTTCCCGAATACTCTTCTTCGCGTCATCATCCCACGACTGCTGGAGCCGATTTTTCTCTTGGTTGATCAACTCCAGCAACTGATTGCGACGAGTGACCAGGGCGGCGTGCTTCTGTTCGTGGTCAGGCTTCACGGCCGTCGGTTGCGGTTGCGTCACTGTCGCGAAACGAGAGATGATTTGGGCGTCGATCAAATCCGTTTTGGCATCCGCGCCAACACCCTTGGCGAAATCGCGAACACGCCGCGGATTGACGACAGCGGCATCGATCTTGTGCTTCGCAAGCTGTCTCAGCAACAACGTCTCGTATCCTCCTGTCGCCTCCATCACGACCATGACCGGTCGCTTGATCTTGATGAGCCTCCGACAAAAGTCATCCATCGCCGATTCGGAATTCGCCAGCTCGATTCGTTCTCCATTCTCTGGGAAAAACGCATCCAACTTCGATTTGGCAACATCGACACCCACGTAAATCTTTTCATCACAAGTCGTAGAATTCATTTCATCCCAGCCTAGTAAATTCGAGCTTGCACAGGGCAGCTCTGGCGACGGTTCGGGCTTAAAATGAACCTCTTGCGATCCTGCTGACCCACGGTCTCAGGGACCCAGGACTGATCGATCTGCAAGAGGTTGGAAACATCCGCTTCAACTGGACTCGAAGCGACAATTCATGGTCACTTGGTAGATACTAGGCAGACTGGAGTGCGTTGAGGTAGTGCGACCAAGTGGCGTTCCAACGATTGGATTTGATAAGCGTGCGGAGGTTGAGAATTTGTTGACCGCCGGGACTGGTTCAGCGCATGGCGCAGCGGCAGAAGCGAATATTGACGAGCGTCTTGCCAGCGGCTTCGACCGGGCCGCTGCCGATCGGCAACGGCCTTGGACGCACAACGTCGCATAGGTCATGCGGTCCGCGTTGTTCGCGAAGAACAGACGTTGCTTGAGCACTTCGATTCGTGCGAGGCGCGAACCGAACTCGACTAGAGCAGCGTGAACTTCATCCGCGCTTGCTGCGGACAAAGCATGTGCTCGCGTTCTGCCGCTGGTTCCGCTGAACGTGTTGCAGGCTGCCGATTTACCGGCCAACAGATCGAAGAATGTCTCCATCGAACTCAACGACGATCAGAACGATCCCGCCGAAACGATCAATCTCGCCAACAAGCCAGAGCATCAGGCCGTCCTCGCATCGCTGCGCCTTCCGTCCGCCGGTCCAGCAGGCAATGATGACAAACCGCCCCTCAAGCGACTGAAATGGAGCCGAAGAAATCGAAGACCGTCGCTCAACGCAAGGAACCCAATTGGTGAATCGTTCGGTTAGGTGGATCGCTGTAATGGTTGTCACGGCCTTGTTGACTCAGCCCTCGCGCGCGGCAGAAAGTCAGACGCAGGTCTCGATTGTCGGCGACCGCTTTCACATCAACGGTCGACCGACTTACGCCGGACGAATTTGGAACGGGAAGAAGATCGAAGGACTGCTGTTCAACAGCCGCGTGGTGCAGGCGACGTTCGATGATCTGAATCCGGAGACGCGGGGCCGTTGGGCTTATCCCGACACGAAATTCTGGGATGCCGATCGCAACTTGCGCGAGTTCCTGGCCGCGATGCCGACATGGCGGAAGCATGGGTTGCTGGCGATCACCGTCAATCTGCAAGGGGGCAGTCCGCAGGGATACTCGAAGGACCAGCCGTGGCATAACTCCGGGTTCACCGAGAGCGGCGAACTGCGTCCGGAGTACATCGCGCGGCTCGATCAAGTGCTGAGCAAAGCGGACGAACTGGGGATGGTGGTCATCGTCGGCTATTTCTACTTCGGTCAGGACCAGCGACTGCAGGACGAAGCCGCCGTCGTGACCGCGACCGATGCCGCGACGAACTGGCTGCTCCAGCGCGGCTTCGGCAACGTGCTGGTCGAGGTCAACAACGAGTGCAACGTGAAGGCCTACGATCACGCGATTCTCAAGCCGGATCGGATTCACGAATTGATTGAGCGTGTCCGAAGGACGGAGCATTCCGGCAGCCGCTTGCTGGTCGGCACGAGCTACGGCGGCGGAGCGATCCCGCGAGCCAACGTCGTTCGCGGTTCCGACTTTCTGTTGCTGCACGGCAACGGCGTGAAAGAGCCGCCTCGCATCGCCGAGATGGTGCGGCAGACACGCGCGGTCTGCGGCTACCATCCAATGCCAATCCTGTTCAACGAAGACGACCACTTTGATTTCGATCAACCGAGCAACAACTTCACGTCGGCGGTTGGTGAGTTCGCTGGCTGGGGCTTCTTCGACTATCGCATGAAAGATGAAGGCTTCGACGAGGGCTATCAAAGCGTGCCGGTGAATTGGGGCCTCAGCAGTGCTCGAAAGCGCGGCTTCTTCAAACTACTGAGCGACATCACGGGAGAGAAACCGTGAGCCAGCGTGAGCGAGTCCTCATCACCGGAGCTGCTGGAAATCTGGGAACGAAGCTGGCTCGACATCTGGCCAATCGGTGCGAGTTGGTGCTGCTCGACAAACCGGACGGCGATCTAAGCGTCTGGAATGACGGTTGGGTCGCGCGGTTCGGGGGAGCCGACGCGGTCGTGCATCTGGCTGGCGATCCGGTGGCGTATCACGACTGGGATGAGCTCACCGGGCCGAACATCGACGCCGTGCTCAATGTGTTCGAGGCGGCGGGTCGTAACGGCGCGAGGCGGCTGATCTTCGCCTCGTCGAATCATGTGATGGGTGGCTATCAGGACGGCGAGCCGATCCCGATCACTCCCGACCTGCCAACGAAACCGGGCCTGCGATACTTCGCCGACGGAGCTGAGAGGTTCAGTGGAACCTACGGAGCCGCGAAGCTGTTCGGCGAACAACTCGGTCGGCATTACGCGACGACGCGAAACCTCGAAGTGATCTGCGTCCGCATCGGCTGGGTCTGGCGCGGCGAGAACTTGCCGTCCGAATTGCCACCGGAGCGCGGCGATTGGTTCCGCAACATGTGGCTCTCCGATCGTGACTTCCTGCACCTGATGGATTGCTGCTTGACCGCCAAGCTTCCCGAACCGTTCCTGATCGTCAACGGCATGTCGGACAACACCGGCATGCGCTGGGACTTGACCAGCACGACGCGAGCAATCGGCTATCAGCCGCAAGACGACGTTGATCGCAAATCAGGTTGAGGCAATGCTGACCTTCGCCCAATTCCCGCCTGTGGCCACACTCGCCAGAACGTAGGCGGACGCTTGAAAGCCGAGTCGAAACCCCACGGTCTGGCGACCCTAACAGCCCGTTGAAAAATGTAGGATGGGCACCTTGCCCGTCCGATTTCCCGCAGAAAAACGACGGCCTAGGAGGCCATCCTACAGTTTTTCAACGGGCTGCTACTCCAAGCTGTGACAGAGCACGACGCTACCCGACGAATGCGAGACGAGCGATGATGAAGCCAGTCGCAGCGAGCGGCGTTGGCGTCATCGCTTGCGCACCATTGAACTAATCACGACAGGAGACTCCCTCATGAAGATGCTGCTCATTCTGCTTCTGCTTGTCGTTCCTTTGACCAGCCTCGCCGCCGAGTCGGCCACGCGGCCGAACATCGTGCTGGTGATGGCTGACGATCAGGGCTGGGGCGATACCGGTTACAACGGCCATCCCGAACTCAAGACGCCGAATCTCGACGCGCTGGCGAGGAGCGGGCTGCGCTTCAATCGGTTTTACACCGCGCACTTCAACTGCTCGCCGACACGCGCCAGCATCATGACCGGACGGCATCCGAATCGCATGGGGACGTTCAGTCCCGGCGCGCCGATTCGAGCACAGGAGTTGACGGTCGCGCGCGTCCTGCAATCCGCAGGTTATGCCACCGGCCACTTTGGCAAATGGCATCTCAATGGCAAGAACGGCGACAAGAACACGACGGACATCCCTGGTCGCGCCATCCTCGCTGCTGACCCGCTCTCGCCCGGCAAGATGGGGTTCGATGAGTGGGTCTCGGCCGACAATTTCTTCGATCTCGATCCGGTGCTCGGTCGCAACGGTGTGCCGGAAAAGTTTCACGGCGATAGCTCGGACGTCACGACCGACGAGGCGCTCAAGTTCATCAAGAAGCAGGCTGGCGCGGGGAAGCCATTCCTCAGCGTCGTCTGGTTCGGCTCGCCGCATGTGCCGCATCTGGCCTTGCCTGCGGACAAGGCGGCTTACTCGGTGCTGCCGGAGAAAGATCAGAACTACTACGGCGAGATCACGGCCGTCGATCGCAGCGTCGGTCGATTGCGAGCGGCACTGCGGGAATTGAAAGTCGCCGACAACACGATCCTTTGGTATTGCAGCGACAATGGCGGAGCGGCGGGGCCGAAATCGACCGGCAACCTGCGCGGCCAGAAGGGGACGCTGTGGGAAGGTGGCCTGCGAGTCCCCGGCCTCGTCGAATGGCCTGCTCGCATTGCGAAGCCGTTCATCAGTGAGACGCCGTGCTCAACGCTCGACATCTATCCGACCGTACTGGAAGCGACCGGCGCTGTGGCGAAAAACCAAATCCAGCCACTCGACGGCGTCAGCCTGCTGCCGTTGTTCGATCGCAAGACCGAGGTGCGCACGAAAGCGATCCCGTTCTGGAATCATTTGGGCCAGCAACCCGGCCACGCCGCGCTGCTCGACTGGCCTTACAAGCTGCACACGAACCCTGGCGGCGGTCGCGGAAAGAACGCCAAGAAAGACGGCGACGACCTGCCGACGGTGCTGCTCTTCGACGTTTCCAAAGACCCGAAAGAAACCACCGACCTCGCCGCCCAAGAACCCGATCGCGTCGCGAAAATGAGGGTCGCTCTCGCATCGTGGAAGGTCTCCGCCGAGAAGAGCCTCGCCGGAGCCGACTATGGCGGACAGTCCATCGAGTCCGCTCCCAAGGAAAAGAAAAGACAGAAAAAGGCGACACCATGAAACAGGCTCTCGCACTCTTCCTCATCCTCGGCGTCTGTGCGCCTCTGCGTGAGACAAGAGCAGCCGACGCATCGAAACCGAATGTCATCTTCATCCTCGCCGATGATCTCGGCTGGGCGGACACGACGTTGTATGGGCACACGAAGTATCACAAGACACCGAACATCGAGCGACTTGCGAAGCGCGGCATGACATTCACTCGCGCGTATTCCGCGAGTCCGCTGTGCTCGCCGACGCGAGCCAGCATTCTCACGGGCCTGAGCCCCGCGCGCACGGGCATCACGACTCCGAACTGCCATCTGCCGCAGGTGGTGCTGCAAGCGACGCCTGGTCAGAAGGCCGCGCCGGGAAACAAGTCGGTTGGCCCGACTCCGGTGACGCGGCTGAATACGTCGTACTTCACGCTGGCGGAAGCGCTGCAGGAAGCCGGTTATGCCACGGGGCACTTCGGCAAGTGGCATCTCGGCGCAGAGCCTTACTCGCCGTTGCAACAAGGGTTCGATGTGGATGTCCCGCATCATGCGGGTCCGGGGCCGGCGGGGAGCTATGTCGCGCCGTGGAAGTTCAAGGACTTCGATCACGATCCCGGTGTCCCCGATCAGCACATCGAAGATCGCATGGCCCAGGAAGCCGTCGCATTCATGGAGCAGCACCGGGCCGAGCCGTTCTTGCTCAACTACTGGATGTTTAGCGTCCACGCGCCGTTCGATGCGAAGAGGTCGCTCATTGAGAAGTACCGAGCCAGTGTGGACTCGAATGATCCTCAGCATTGCCCGACGTATGCGGCGATGGTCCACAGCATGGACGATGCGATCGGCACGCTGCTGGATACGCTCGACCGGTTGAAGCTGGCGGACAACACGCTGATCGTGTTCTTCGCCGACAACGGCGGCAACATGTACTCGAACGTGGACGGTGTCGTGCCGACGAGCAACGCCCCGCTGCGTGGCGGCAAAGCGACCGTCTACGAAGGGGGCATCCGAGTCCCCTGCGTCGTCAGTTTCCCTGGGACCATCGCAGCCGGTTCGCGCAGCGACGCCGTCGTGCAGAGCAGCGATTTCTATCCCACGTTGGTCGAGCTGCTCGATCTGAAACCGCAGGATGGGCAGACATTCGACGGCATCAGCATCGTGCCCGCACTCACGGGGCAACCGCTCCCGCGCGAGGCGATCTTCACCTACTTCCCGCACGATCCGCCAGTGCCCGATTGGTTGCCGCCGTCAGTCGTCGTGCATCAAGGGGACTGGAAGCTCATCCGGCTCTTCTTTCAGGGGGAAAACGGTGCGCATCGCTGGCAACTCTTCAACTTGCGCGAAGACCTCGGAGAAACACGCGACCTCGCGATGAAAGAACCCGAGCGCGTGAAGCAACTGGATTCGCTGATCGAAAAGTTCCTCGCCGAGACGCACGCTGTGCAACCCGTGCGGAATCCAGATTTCGATCCGGCGAAGTATCACCCGGAGAACGAAGGCAACGGGAAGCCACGAACGGAACCCAAACCGAAAGCCAACCCGCAGGCCGCTGCTCCCGCTCCGGACGACGACAAGCTTCAAGGTTGGAAGGCAAGCAATTGCAAAGCCACCGTGAAGGACGGCATCCTTCAAGTCACGAATCTCAGTGACGCCAGCTTCCTCGGTTTCGCTGCTGGAAAACACAACGGTTCGAGCACGGTCAAGCTGCGCATCAAGGCCAGTCCCGGAACTTCACACGTCGACTGGTTACCGGGCGATGCTCAGAACCCGCCGCAGACAATTCCATTCACCTTGCGCGGCGGAGACTGGCAAGAGATCACCGTCGAGATTTCTGCCACCGGCCCGCTCGGCATCGTCCGTGTTTACCTGCCGCAGCAAGACCAAGCCGTCGAGATTGACTGGATCGAGATCCATTCCAAACCCGCCGGCAAACTTACACGATCAGGATTCTGACTCGATGAAACTCGTTCTCACGTTTTTGATCTCGCTGCTGCTGATTCCATTGGCGGCGCTGCACGCTGCCGATGTGCCGACAAAGAAACCGAACATTCTCTGGTTCGTTGTGGACGACATGTCGGCGAACTTCTCGTGCTATGGAGAACAGCTGATTCAGACGCCACATGTGGATCGGCTCGCGCGGGAAGGGACGCGTTTTGCGAATGCGTTTGTCACCGCGCCGGTTTGCTCGCCGTGTCGATCGGCGCTCATCACCGGCATGTACCAGACCAGCATCGGGGCACATCATCATCGCAGTGGTCGCGGCGAGTTGAAGATTCATCTGCCCCAGGGTGCCGTGCCGGTACCGAAGCTGTTTCAACTGGCAGGGTACTACACCTGTATCGGAAGCGGGTTGCCCCAAGAGGCCGACTCCGCAGGCAGGAAAGGAAAACGGAATGGTCCGGGCGCGAGGAGGCGCAACCCTTCTTCATGCAGGTTCAACTGGCAGGCGGCAAGCTCCGCGGTGGAACTGATGACAACGCCAAGCAATTATTGGCGAGAGCGAAACAGGCGTTTGGAAACTCGACCGATCCAAACGGGGTCAAGCTGCCGCAGTATTACCCGCGTGATCCGGTGTTGCTACGAGATTGGGCGGCTTATCTCGATGCGGTGCGTTTCACCGACAAGCATGTTGGCGATGTGATCGCGCGACTCGAAAGGGAAGGGATTCTCGACAACACGCTGATCATCTTTATGACCGATCACGGTATCAGTCACGCGCGTGGAAAGCAGTTCCTCTACAACGAAGGGACGCACATTCCATTCGTTGTGCGCGGACCGGGGATCAAGCCGGGTCAGGTGCGCGAGGATCTCATCGAGCACATCGACATGGCGGCAATTTCACTGGCTGCCGCGGGGATCGATGTGCCGCCTGCGATGCATGGCCGCGACGTGTTCGCGAAAGACTATGCGCCGCGCTCGGCTGTCTTCGCCGCTCGCGACCGTTGCGACGAGACCGTGGAACGCCTTCGTAGCGTCCGCACCGATCGCTTCCTCTACATTCGCAACTTCTATCCGCAACGTCCTCACTTGCAGCCCAACGCTTACAAGGACGGCAAGAGCATCGTGCAGACTTTGCGATTGTTGCACGACCAAGCCCAACTCGATCCGCTCGCGGAGTCGCTGCTGTTCCGTCCGACTCGGTCTGCTGAAGAACTCTACGAATGGACGACCGACCGTTGGCAGGTGACGAACCTCGCGGCTGCTCCCGCACATCGTCAGACGCTGGAACAACTTCGATCGCAGCTCGATCAATGGATGATCGACACTCACGACCACGGCCCGGAGTCCGACGGGATGTACGACAGCGACATGGCGGCCTATGTCGGCAAAGGCAACCCGATGGTTGAACGGAACATTGCGCTGATGAAACAATGGGCGAAAGCGGAAAAGGCGAACCCCACGAACTCCAAGGCACCATGATCATGACGAAGATACGACTCGCGCTTCTCAAATCGCTACTGTTGATTCCGTTGTCTGCACTTCATGCTGTGGCCGCGACTCCGTCTTCCAGGCCGAATATCATCTTCATCATGGCCGACGATCTTGGTTACACGGATGTCGCTTGTTTCGGCAGCAAGTATTACGAGACGCCGAACATCGACCGGCTTGCGACACAGGGGATGAAGCTCCTGAGTCATCATCATTGCCAGAATTGCACGCCGACTCGGGCCGCGTTGATGAGCGGGCAATACGGTGCTCGCACCGGGGTCTACACCGTCGGCGGGACGGATCGCTTCGATTGGAGCAAACGCCCGCTGCGACCCGTGGAGAATGTCACGAATCTGCCGCTCGATCGCGACATCATCGCCAAACAACTCAAGGCCGCCGGTTACGCGACGGGCATGTTCGGCAAATGGCACATCGGTCAGCAGGGAGACTACCTCCCGGGCAAGCGCGGCTTCGATGAGGCCATCGTCAGCATGGGCCAGCACTTTGACTTCGCCACCAATCCCAAGACCGATTATCCCCAGGGCCAGTATCTCGCCGACTTTCTCACCGACAAAGCCGTGGACTTCATCACGCGACACAAAGACCATCCGTTTTTCCTCTACCTGCCGCACTTCGGAGTTC
This sequence comes from Schlesneria sp., assembly GCA_043743205.1. GTDB lineage: Bacteria > Planctomycetota > Planctomycetia > Planctomycetales > Planctomycetaceae > Schlesneria. Next base: position 2,192 of record JAYTXB010001171.1, on the reverse strand, counting down.
ATGCACCGCACGACGCGAAGGCCGAACTGATCGCCAAGTTCAAACCCAAGCCCGGAGTCGGCGGCCACAACAACGCGACCTATGCCGCGATGATTGCCTCGGTCGATGACAGCGTCGGCCGTGTGATGCAGACGCTCGACGATTTGAAGCTGGCCGACAACACCGTGCTCATCTTCACCAGCGACAACGGCGGCGTCGGCGGCTACAACCGGCCCGGTGGCCTCCAGCGCGAGCCAGGCATGGAAGCCAAAGGCAAGAGGGCCAAGGGGGCTGACGAAGATGGTGGCGGTATCACCGACAACGCGCCGCTGCGCAGCGGCAAAGGGAGCCTCTACGAAGGGGGCACGCGCGAGCCGTTCATCGTGCGCTGGCCCGGCGTGACGAAACCAGGATCGTCATGCGACGTGCCGACGATTCATGTGGATATATTTCCGACGTTCGTTGAAATCGCTGGCGCTCCAAATCCGCGGCAGGTGCTCGACGGCGAGAGCCTTGCGAAACTGTTCCGCGATCCCGTCGCCAAGTTACAACGCGATGCCATTTTCCAGCACTTCCCTGGTTATCTTGGGTCCGGCCCCGGACTCTGGCGCACAACGCCGGTGAGCCTCATTCAAGTCGGCGACTGGAAGCTGATGGAGTTTCTCGAAGACGGCCGACTGGAACTCTACAACCTCGCCAACGACATCGGCGAAACACAAAACATGGCGAAAGACAATCCCGCCAAGGCCAAGGAACTCCACGATCGCCTCGTCGCTTGGCGAGCCGACGTGAAAGCCCCCATGCCCACGAAGAACGAGGGTGAGGCGGCGCAACCCAAGTCCAAGGGCAAAGGGAAGAAAAAAGGAGCATGACATGCAACGCTTGCTGAAAGTGATCGCGACTCTGTTGTTCATCCTGCCGTCTCTGTTGAACGCCGCCCACGCAGAAGCCCAACACCGTCTTCTTCCTGATTGATGACCTCGGCGATGCCGACTGCGGCTTCAATCGTAGCAACGAGACCAAGACACCGAACATCGGCAAGCTGACCAGCGGCGGAGAGGTGCAGGTGTCGCATTACGTCTGGCCGGTTTGTTCACCGACGCGCGAGGCGCTGATGACGGGGCGCTCTGCGACTCGGACCGGTGACTAGACCATCGTGCGGCCGCATGCGAAGTGGGAACTGCCGCTGCAGGAACGCACGCTGACAGATGCCCTTCAGGAAGCTGGGTACCAAATCACGATCACAGGCAAATGGCATCTCGGTGAGTTTGAACGCGCCTATTTGCCGACGGTGCGCGGCTTCAATCATCAGTATGGGCATTACTTCGGCCCGATCGACTATTTCACCCATACCCGCGATCGCACGCACGATTGGCCGAACCGCGACTGGGAGGCCGTCCTGTCTATGCCTCGCAGGTGATTGCTGGTGGAAACATCTATGTGCCGAGCCGCTGGGACGGCGTACTCGTGCTGCCCGCCAAGCCAGAGTACCGACTGCTGTCGCAAAACCGGTTCTCTGCTGACGAGAGTAAATTCAACGCCACGCCAGCGATCAGCAATAGCCAACTATTTCTGATATCCAACCGGTTCCTGTACTGTGTGGCGAACAAGGACAAGTGATCGGCATCGTAGTCACATTTGCCAGAACGTAGGCCGATCAAGAGCGAGTCCGGAAACTCAAGAACGAATCCACGCCCTGGCGAGCGTGGCTACGTTCGTCTTGCGAGCATTGCGATGACGAAACGGCTGATACACGCGGTGGCAGTTCTCGGTCTGTGGCTGAGCATGTCGATCGACCTGCCCGCACAATCGACGCAGGAAGTCACGTCGTCCGCCAAGCCCACGACCAACATTCTGGTCTTGTTCGCGGATGACCTCGGTTCGGGCGACCTCAGCCTGCATGGAGGCGTGGCTCGGACTCCGAACATCGACCGTCTCGCGCGAGAAGGGGTCGAGCTGCGGAGGTATTACGGCTATCCGTTATGCAGTCCGGCGCGGGCGGCATTGCTGACGGGGCAGATGCCTCGACGATTTGGCATCGCGCATGCGTTGGGGCCGAGGGAGGCGGGATTGCCCGCCGGACTGCCGACGCTGCCGCGCACGCTGAAGTTGGTTGGTTATCAGACGTGGCTGGTGGGGAAGTGGCATCTCGGTGTGGCGAGTCCGCCGCTGCAAAGCGGCTTCGACCACTTCTACGGCTTCGAAGGCCCCGA
>JAYTXB010001170.1:0-5311 GCA_043743205.1 Schlesneria sp. | reverse complement strand
GGAAACGTTTTCACCTTCTCGCGCGGCTCCAGGTCACTGACTGCGGGGATGCTGCTGATCGCGGTCGGTACGAGTGTCCCTGAAAGCATTGCGTCGGCGGGAGGAATCGGAGTGAGATCTGGCATACGAACAGTCTGAGAATAGCAACGCGAGACAGGCGGGACTCATTTCTGTCCGAATGTGATCGCCTTCAGTAACGCCGACTGATTCTCGCGCCAGGCCGCTTCGCTGTCGAGGTCGCTGGGCAGTTCGAGCGTCACCGTGGGGATGGCTCGATCCACTCCCGCCCACGAACCAAAGCTCCCCGGCGTGGGATAGCCGATGGTTTTCAAAACGCGATAACCATTCTCGGCCGACAACATCTTTGCGAGGTCTTCGCCGGGGCCATCGAAGTTGTTGCCGTGCCGCCCGCGCCGGATCGCGTGCAACGAGATGATGCCGCGCGGGTCGAGCAGTTCAATCGTCTTGAGCAGCGCCTGCGTTTCCGGTTCACTCGAATGGCTCGCGCCGCCGTGGTAGCGACCGCGATCGGACGACTGCCAGTTCCGCGCGGGGAAGTTGCGATTGACATCGACATCGTGCGCATTGCCGCGCGTCTGGCGGGCCAGTCCATCCGGATTGGCGACGGCGATCACCACGACGCCTCGTCCGTGATACGCCTTGGGATGAACATCGAGATATTCCACGAGTCGCCGTGCGACTCCGGCCGTGTTGGGTTCATCACCATGAATCGCCGCGAAGATCAACAGCGGGCGAGCCTCACTGCCATAGACGTGCATCGTGATCGGAATGCCTCGCACCGACCACCCGATCCGTTCTTCGTGTGCAGCGCGAGCTGAAAAATTCGATGAAGGGAGCGATCGCGCGGGATGCGGAACGAGGGGAGTCGCACCGACGGGAATCGTCTTCGTGACGAGTTTAGCTGCGGGTGTCGGACTTGATCGAAGACCGGGCGGGCGATTCCAAATGCGACTCGCGATGAGTGCGTCCGGCGCGAGAACACCTTGGCGGCGCGAGTACTCCCACGGGTCGGCCGGGTCGTAGTTGAAGGGCCGAATCAACACAGCACTCAAACTCTCCGCGTCGCTCGCACGGCCAACGGCAGCGCTCGCCGAAGCCACGAGCGGCGGTTCATGCGCCGTATCAATCGGGGCCAGCAGCCCCAATATTCCCAGCAGTCCGATCATCGAAACCTCAAGCAAAGCGGCCTCAATTCCCGGCAGCGGGATCGGGATCTGTGACGGCGGCATCTTTTGTCTCGTCGCCATTCGTCAGTTGGTCGAGTTTCGCAACGGCCGCTTTTCTCGCCTTGGCGAAGAGCGCTGCGTCAGAAGCTTTCTTCGTCTTGGCAAAGACCGTCAGTGCTTTGGCTTCTTTTTCCAACGCGATGTAGACCCCGATCATCCGGTTGATGAACTCCTCATCGTCGTCAGACAAATTCGTGTCACCCAAGTTGCGGAGCAACTTCTTGACGGCTTCGATTCCGTTGACCGTCCCGAGCATCAACTCTTCGACTTTCCTTGAGTCGTAGATTTCGCGAGCGAAGGCATCGGCCGTGACACCGATCAATCCCAGCGTACTTTGAATGTGACCGACTCCCAAGCCGCCGACCGCCTGCAACGCCGCGTTGCCCCCCTCTTCACTCTCGGCCACCTTCGGCTCTGGCTCTTCTGTCGGCACCGGTTTGATCACTTCCAGTTCGCTGTCTTGCGAGCGAACCGTCCCGGCCAATGAACCGGCATAGACCGCGCCGCAGAGCAGCCCTAACCACATGACTCGACGAACTGACAACGCAGACATCTTTTGCTCCCTCCTTGGAAACCGCTCCGACGCAACCGACTCACAGGCAGCACAAATGCCATTGAGCGCAAGTCGGGGAGATGATAGTGACGGTCCGAAAATCGACCAAGAGGGGAATTGGTCGAAGTGCCGTGACCCATCGGGTGCAGTCGTTCATTGGTGGTCAATTTCCGGTCCCCTCGGCCCCGTCTTCGGGGGAGAGGGCTAGGGTGAGGGGGCCGAGCTGTCGAAAGTCATCAGAAACGAAACGCGAATCCAGAGAGGAGACACCGATGCACTGATCTCCGTGCGTCAGGCTTTCCCAACGAATCCCCCCTCACCCTAACCCTCTCCCCCCGAGGACGGGCGGGAGAGGGGACAAATCACGGCCCTCCAATGGACGCTTGCACCGTCGCTCATCGGTTGTGGCCTGGGCGAACAGGCGACGGACGATCGTGTCGCGTATCATCCGCGTCGCAACAATCTGACGCGTCAGCAATTCCGGTTCGTCATCGTTTTGAAAGTGGTCTGCATGATCGACGTGAAAGAGGTCACTAAAGTTCATCGGCGTGGTTCGCTGGAGGTCCACGCGCTGCGCGGGGTCTCCTGCCAAATTCCAACCGGTTCGTTCGCGTTCATCCTCGGTCCGTCGGGGAGTGGCAAGAGTACGTTGCTGTACCTGCTCGGTGCGTTGGATGAGCCTTCTGCGGGAACGATCGAAGTCAACGGCCGATGTCTTGGCACGATGACGACGCGCGAACGGGACCAGTTTCGGCGCGAGGAAGCGGGCTTCATCTTTCAGAGCTTCAACCTGCTCGCGAACCTCTCGGCGCTCGATAATGTGCTGGCTCCGTTTCTGCCGCGCGGTGTCACCGCTGCCCAACGCGCCGAGGCGGCGAAACTGCTCGACCGGCTCGGCCTCGGCGATCGCGCTCATCACCGGCCGAATCAACTCTCGGGCGGTGAGCAACAGCGAGTCGCGATCGCTCGCGCTCTGCTCAAGAAGCCGAAGCTAGTCCTAGCCGACGAACCGACCGGCGAACTCGACAGTGAGAACAGCGCCGCGATCTTGTCCGCGTTGAGATCGCTCTGCCGCGAACAGGGTTCGACCGTCGTCATCGTGACCCACGAACCCGAGCACATCCAACCGGGCGACTGCGTCATCCGCATCCGCGACGGCCGCGCGATCGACTGATCGCTCGGGATTGCAACCTGTGCCCCCTTTAATCACAGTTTCGGGTGCGCTTCACTCGGCCTAGCAGCCCAATGAAAGGCCTACGGTGCGCTGCCAGCTGGTCCGTGATTCCCTTGAGAAAACGGGCCAGCCAGAGGGTCGCGCGACGCTTTACCGCAGGCTGATCGCCGAGTGCGTCGCCGGAGTTTAGTGATTGACTCCGGAACTGTTCCTAGCCACTCACCTCGAAGGGCATCACTTGGACCGAACGCATCTCAACCCGGAGCTGATCTATTCGGTCGGTACACAGGTGGTGACGAAGGTGGCTGTCGTAGGTGCCTCGGGAAAGATGGCTTATCCGAGTGGAGCCGTGGGGGTGGTCGTGCAGGCTCCACTCGACTTGGACCACGCCTATCGAGTGCGATTTCCGGACGGGTTCGAGGCTCCCTTGCGACGCGATGAACTCGTGATGCTGGCTCACTTCAAACGCGGCGTCTTGGATGAGGCGGACGGCGCGTGGAACTCACTCGGATTGACTGACCGTGTGATTTTGAAAGTCATCATCGGCTCGCGGGCCTACGGATTGGAGACGGATGAGTCCGACACCGATTATCGCGGCGTCTATCTGCCGCCCGCCGATCTCCACTGGTCCTTGTTCGGGGTTCCCGATCAGGTGGAGAACGATGCGACGCAGGAATGTTTTTGGGAGTTGCAGAAATTTCTCACGCTGGCTCTCAAGGCGAACCCGAACATCTTGGAGGTGCTCTATTCCCCTCTGATGGAACACGCGACGCCGCTCGGTCGCGAGTTGATTGCGATGCGAGAAAGTTTTCTCTCGCGCGTGGCCTATCAAACGTTCAACGGTTACGTCCTGTCTCAATTCAAGAAGCTGCAGGCGGACGTGCGCAACCACGGGGCGGTGAAATGGAAACACGTGATGCACCTGATTCGCCTGTTGCTGTCGGGCATCTGCACGCTGAAGCAGGGCTACGTCCCTGTGCGAGTCGAGCAGCATCGCGATCAATTACTGGCCATTAAGCGAGGTGAGTTGCCTTGGTCGGAAGTCGAAGCGTGGCGGCTGAGCTTGCACCGCGAATTCGATCTCGCGCTGGCTGAGACATCCCTTCCCGAACGCCCCGACTACGGACGAGCCAACTCTTTTCTGATCGCCGCCCGCCGCAAATCCCTCAGTGAGACTCTGCCATGACGAACTTCGTAATCGACCCGCGCGTCTCCGCTCAAGTCGCCGAGCATTCGTACCCACTCTTGTTCGCCACCATCAGCGGCGCGCATCTTTATGGCTTCCCGTCACCCGACTCGGATTATGACATTCGCGGTACGCATGTCTTGCCGCTGCAAACGGCCGTCAGTCTCTGGCCTGAACGGGATGAAACGATTCAGATCGAACACATCCGCGACGGTCTGGAAGTGGACCTCGTCACGCACGACTTGCGGAAGTTCTGCGCGATGCTGCTCAAGCGGAACGGCTATGTGATGGAACAAGTTTTCTCTCCGTTGATCGTCCACACGACACCCGAACACGACGAACTGAAGACTCTCGCACGACGCTGTCTCACACGGCATCACGTGCATCACTATTTGGGATTCTTCCAAACGCAGTGGCGTCTGTTTGAAAAGGAACAGCCGCGACGTGTGAAGCCCCTGCTGTATGTCTACCGCGTGCTACTAACGGGCATTCATCTGATGCGAACGGGTGCTGTCGAGGCCAATTTGGTGACACTCAACGACGCATTCCGACTGCCGTTTCTCCGCCATTTGATCGACCGTAAGCTAGCTGGCCCGGAACAATCAACGCTGCCTCACGCGGACCTCGCGTTTCATCAAATGGAATGCCGGCGTTTGGAGGGTCTGCTCAAAGCGGCCAGCGAGACGAGTCCCCTTCCGGAGACGCCGCAAGCCGCACTCGAATTGAACGAACTGCTGGTACGCTGTCGGCTGAAGTTGCCCTCCTGAGACGAACCACGGCACTGGTTGCAAAGCGCGGTTGCGAACTCCGTAGGGTGCGTGGAGTCTTCGGCACTCAGCATGGCAGTGGGAAAACGGCCGTGGTGAAAACTGGCATCTGTCAAGCCAGATGGTGCGTGCCAAAGACTTCACGCACCCTACAACTCCCTGGACGAGGAAGTTCTGACCGCACGATTGGTAGGGTCGTTGCAATCGGAGAAGTACTGTTGGGGAATTGGTTGTGTGGGGAGTGACTTCTCCGCCCGTACTCGTAAGCGTGACCTATCGTTGACGGTGAAACCAGCGGTTGGAATCCGATTGGTTGGGCCGTTCATTCGGTATGAGGAATCCCCATGAGTTCGACTGTTTTGGAACCGTCCGTCTTGCCGATTA
>JAYTXB010001169.1:0-4075 GCA_043743205.1 Schlesneria sp. | reverse complement strand
AGTGCCCACCCTACCTGAAGTATGCGATCTGATTATTTGTGCAAAGCCCCTCACGGCACACGGCTCGCTTAAAACGTCTCAGTTGTGGCCGTGCGAGGTATCGCTCCGACACCAACGGCGTGGGTGTGGACGAAAGCGAACAGTGGGTCACAGCCACGCCATTGGCGTGGAGGCTAAACGTCTCACCCCAGACCGCGAGGGGGATCGTTGCGGCTGGCCTTGACCGGAAGAGCCATCCCACTTTCGGACGGCCTCTCAGATGCCGCAACGTGCTGAAGTCATTCTGGCCAACGGTTCGGGAACCTCTGGTCGCAGCCTTTTCAAGGCTTGGCAAGTGAGACCCTGACGATCTCTTTGTCGTTGCGAGCGTAGACCGAGCGGTTGGCGAAGGCGGGGTGCGACCAGACCACCTCACGGCGCTGAGCCGGTCCGGTTGGTTCCAGCAAATGGGCACGACTCAGTTCGGTATAAGCCGCTGGCGTGAAGCGGGCGATGATCAGATCGCCTTGTTCACTGAAGAGGAAGTAGCGGTCTTCGTGCTGGACGATGAACGCTGTGCCCCAACGCCGTGACTCGCCGCTAGTGGCTTGAAACGTGGACCATTTGCGATCGCCGGTTGCCAAGTCGAGACAGCGCAGCTCACCGTAGCTACAGACGCCGTAGATGTGACCGTCATTGATGACGGGGGTACTGATCAGGCAATGCAGTGAGTCTGTGAGCCGTTCGTTCTGGCCGTGGCGTCTCCAAACGACGGAGGCCTCAGGTCGGTTCGAGTCCAACTTCAAGAGGAGCGATCCGTTGTAGAACGCGCTCAGAAACAACTTGTCACCGCTGAGCCGTGGCGTGGCGACGGTCAATCCTTCTTGGACTTCAAACGGTTGGTTCCAGAACAGTTTGCCGGAGTCCGGGTCCAGCGAACTGACGGCCGACGGATGCCACACGATCAACTGTCGTTGGCCACCGGCCTGAATGATGATCGGCGAACCGTACCCAGGCCCATGTCGTTCGGAGGAATCGAGTGCGCGCCAGAGTTCTTTGCCCGTGTCTTTGTGAAAGGCCACGACCGTTGTTCCCTCACCACCGACCAAGCAAATCAAGCGGTCTCCGTCCAGAAGTGGGTTAGCGGAATAGCCCCAGACGGGAGAAGTTCGGCGTCCGTACTCGGTTTTGAAGTCTTTCGACCAGATCACGTCGCCGTTGTCAGCATTGAGACAGAGCAGATGCCCTTCCGATCCGAGCGTGTAGACGCGACCGTCCTTCACGACGGGTGTCGTTCTCGGCCCGGCCGGATAGCTGACGGTGTACGCACACGGGTACTCATGCTTCCAGCGGATCGAGCCATCAGAATCGTTCAGACACAGCACACGCTCGGTCGCCGTTTGACGATCTCGCGAGAACGGATTGCTGGAATTGGTAACTCCTTCGGGCAGCAGTTTGTCGGTGACGAAGACTCGATCGCCGACCACGGCCGGTCCCGCGTAGCCCCCGCCAATTGTGACGCGCCAGCGCACCGGCGGGCCATCCTTGGGAAAGGTCTCGACGATCTCTGTCTCACGCCAGACACCGTCGCGTTGCGGACCCATCCACTGTGGCCAGTCATCAGCCCGTGCCGTGAGACTGGGCAGCAACAGTGTGAGAGAAAGCCAAGCGGCTCGCAGGGATGAGCGACAGTTCATTGCAAATGATCCTTTGTGCGTGTGATGGCAGACTTGATTTGGAGATAGGCTACTCGCCTAATTAGCTCGGTCATTCCATGACTGAGATTCGCCGTCCAGAAAAACCTTCAGTTCCTGCCGCGAGAAGTATAGACGATACCACTGCCTCAGTTGGACCCGCGAAGGGGATCACGATGGCATCCCTGCGCTGACTGTTTCTTTCGAGTCGTCTCCCACTGCGTTATTCTCCCGATCATGGACACGCCGCCCCCGCTACCACTGTCGCTCCGCATCAAGACCTACCTTCGTCAGCTGGCGTTGCGTGTTGGTATTTATCTGTGTGCCTACTTCGTCATCGCCGTCGTGACGATTGGGCCTTTGTTCTGGTTCTGGTTCCAAGCCGTCTATGTTCAAGGCTCGGTCTGGATTGCCAAATTCTACGCGCCGCTGTTGTGGCTGTGCGATCGCATCGACTGGTTGAGTTGGCTGGTCAACGGCTACATCAACTGGTGCAACCGCTAGGAACGCATGACGAGACACCCGCCCGCATCTGCCTCCACGGAAACGCTCGCTTCCCCCGCCGACGAAGCCCGCGTGCTGCAATTGCTACGCGAGACACCGGCGATTCTCGACGTGATCTCGACGTGGTCCGAGTCCGAGCTTGGATTGCAAGCACAGTTGCGGCGGTTGTACCCGAACGATCTCGTCCGGGCCGCGCTGTCGTTGCACGAACTGCGTCGTAAAGCGCAGGGGAAGTTCACGCGCGCCGTAGCGATGTGGTTCGACCGACGCGGGTTGGAGCAGTCCACCTCGGAGGCGGTTGCGCGACACAAGGCCCAGCGTTTCGACGGAGCCGTCTGGGACCTGTGCTGCGGGATCGGCGGCGACGCCATCGCGTTGGCCGAGCGGTGCGAAGTCGCCGCCGTCGATCTCAACCCCGCAGCATGTCTGCGCGCAGCATGGAATGCGGGCGCATACGGAGTGGCCGCGCGATTGAGGATCTTGAGCGCGGACGTGGTCAGCGTCACCGAACAGATCGGCCCGGCCGGACTCGTTCACATCGATCCCGATCGCCGACCGGGTGCGGGCGGGCGAGTTTCGCGCGTCGAGGACTATGAACCCGGCTTGCCGTTCCTGCACGGGCTGATGGCGAATTGTCGCGGCGGCGCAATCAAGGTCGGACCGGCCAGCAACTTTGGCGGCAAGTTCGAGGACGTTGAAATCGAACTCATCAGCCTCGACGGCGAATGTAAAGAGGCGACGATTTGGTTCGGTTCACTCGCGGGCAAAGCCCCCTTTCGTGCGACGGCATTGCCCTCGGGTGAGACCATTGCCGGACATCCGCTCGAAGTTTCTGCCGCACTCGCTCCGCTGGGCCGGTATCTCTACGACCCCAATCCGGCCGTAGTCCGCGCGGGGTTGCTCGATCTCGTCGCGCATCGACACGGGCTGAATCGTCTCGATGGTGCCGAAGAATATCTGACAAGCGACAAACTCATCGATTCGGCATTTGTCGAACCGTTTGAAGTTCTCGCCGATCTGCCGAACAACGAGCGCGACTTTCGCGGCTGGCTTCGCAAGTCCGACTTCGGACAAATCGAAATCAAATGCCGCCACATCCCGATCCAAGCAGAAGCTGTTCGCCGCCATCTGCCTCTCCCCGGCACTCAACCGGGTGTGCTGTTCTTCGCCCGTTGCGACGGCAAAGCGCGGGCCATCCTCGCGCGACGCCAGCGTCCGATCGGCTTCCCACCGGTCAGTTCGTGAGTGGCTTCGTGACGCCAGTTCCGCCTGACGCAGCGCGCGTGGGTGGAGTCGCCCATTGTTGGTCTTCCTCCAGTCCCCTCGCCCCCGTCTTCGGGGGAGAGGGTTAGGGTTAGGGGGCCGAGTGGTCGAGAGTCGTTGAATTTGTCGAGCCGTCGCCGTCAGCAGCGGTCGGTTTCCGTCGAGTACAGCTATTCACAGAAGTAAATCCCCCCTCACGCGGCCTCTCCCCCCGAAGACGGGCGGGAGAGGGGTGAAAACGGCCTGACCACTCATGGACGACTGCACTTAGCGCGCGTTCGTACTGTGCCTGGGACTTGTCGGCAAACCAGAGTACGTTCCAACTGGCACGATCCAGTGCGACAACATCCCCCTCGGTCATTCTCGCCAAGGCTATCCCTCGACCCCGCGCGCACTCAGTTTCGCCCCATCGATTCCGACATCGACGAGTCACGCGACTACCTTGTCGAAGACCTGATCGAAGCCGAACAAATCGCGGCTTCCGGCGATGTCGGCGGCGGCTCGCATGAGGCCTCGACACCCCGGCACAACCTGACGGGCGATCCCGAGTTTGCCTATCGTCTCTTGATGGCGACCACGGACGACATCGGGGCCACGGCCCGTCGGACGCTGCACGCCCAAGAGAAGCCGGTGGG
>JAYTXB010001168.1:0-3421 GCA_043743205.1 Schlesneria sp. | reverse complement strand
ACGATCACCTCCGCGACTATCGCGAGGCGCTGGCAGGCGGCAATGAGGCGCGAGGTAAAGAAATCTTCTTCGGTCGCAGCGAAGTCTCCTGCCGCCGTTGCCACAAGATCGACGACAACGGCGGCGAAGTCGGCCCCGATCTGTCACGCATCGGCCTCGATAAGACGCGTGAATACCTGCTCGAATCGCTCGTCGATCCGAACAAACAGATCGCGAAAGGTTTTGAAACCGCGATCTTGGAGATGTCCGACGGCAAAGTTCATGCGGGAATCGTCAAGTCGGAAGACGGCCAACGAATTCAACTTCAGAAGCCCGATGGAGCGGTCCTCGTCCTGGAGAAGTCGGCCATCGAAGACCGCGCTGTCGGAAAGTCGGGAATGCCCGAAGACCTCGTCAAGAAAATCACCAAGTCGGAAGTACGGGATTTGGTCGAGTACCTCTCGGTGCTCCGCAACACAACGAAACCGGCAGAGCATGGAAAGAAGTGACTGCTGGAGGTGCTGCGGTCGCCGGACCTCAGCGCGCGGCTTGATTGCAAGTCGCCATTTCACGCTGCGGATCTACGATCGAGAGTGGAGCCGCGAGTCGCTGCGGACTCCGGCGATCCGACGCTTCGAAAAGGCCGGTGATTCGTGGCGAACCGCGACAATTTCGCCGACTTCCAAGTCCTAAGGACTGGCGCATCAATAACTGTCGGAGTTTAGTGAAGCGGGTGCCGTGAGACCCCGGACGTTGCAGCGAAGAACCCGGGGCCTCACGGCACCCGGCTCACCTCGATCATCAGTTTGTTACCGCCAGTTGTTGATGCGCCAATTCCTGACCAACTGCGGTCACGGAGTTCGCGCCGCAGGCGTCGAGAATTGCTGAAGGCGTTCTCCCACCAATGTTGCGTTCGGACGAAGCGCACCGATCACACCTGCCAGCGCCGTCTTCACGGACGGTTCTTGAGCAGCCACCCAGCCTGCATGCACCGCTCCAACACCCTCTTTCGTCAGCAACAGGCCAAACCGTTGGATGTGATAGCCCAACTGAGCCGCCGCCGCTTCGCGCAGAGTGGCATCCAACTGCGTGTTGAGTGCGGCCTCAGACAAACGTCGTTGAGCCGTCCCACTGGGGAGGCTCCCCAACGCGACGATTGCATTCGCACCGGCATCTGGGGATTCGATCACGAGCGCCAGTTCTTTTTCCGCCTGCGACACGTCGAACACGCGTGAACCGCGCCCGGTGGCAAGCGTGGCCAGCCAGTAGGCCGCAGAAACCTTCTGTTGGTTCCGTTCCTGAGCCGACAGCATCGGAGACTTCAGACCGTCCACAAACGGTTGGAACTGGTGAATGAAGTCGTTGGATGAAGCGGACTCCGCCACGAACGTCGCCGGGGCGCTGCGACTGACGAGTCGAGCGACTTCCGTTCGTGTGGTGTCCGGACCATAGACCACGACCGGGATCGCGGCCGTGCGAGCATCCGCTCGGATGTTGGCCAACGTTTGAGTCAGTTCCCAACGAATGCAGTTGGCATGAATGACGATCACATTGATCCCTGCCGAATTCGCTGCCTTCTCAAATCCATCGCGGCCTGTCGAAGCAACCGTTCCCTCGAACCCGGCCGCATCGAGGAATGAGGCTGTGCGACTGGCTCGGCCTTGATCGGCATCGATCACCATCGCCCTCGCTCGGCCCGGATCGGTCAGTGCCCGAGCCAAGACGGAGACAACACGATTCGCACCTGGGAAGCCGTTCTTCGGTTCGATGCGCAGGACCGCCGTCGCCGCCGCAAATTGGATGCGTGTATCTGGGGCATTCAACGCGGCCAAGACTGGCGACTTGAGTCCCTTCAATCCCAGTAACTGTTCGCGAGTTCCAATCTGTCCGAGGACTTCAAGCGCAGCCACCGCCGTCGCCGGTTGACTTGCCGCCAGTGCGTCGGACAGCACCTGCGAGACCGTTTCTTCGCCCGCAGTCAGCGCCAAGTACATCGCCGTCCCCGGCCCGACTTCCCGAGGCTTGTCCCAGCCTTTTTGAAGAACTTCCAATCCGAGCAACGACGCGAGGTACTGCCGCTGTGGCTCCGATTGATCGGGAGACAAGGCCAATGACTGCCGAGCAAACCGTGACGACAACAGCATCGCGGCGACGGGAGGCGAGAACGTCTTCGCCACCGCAGTCTCGGCTTGGTCGTCCCAACCCCAGATCAGGACGGAACCATCCGACTCACGCTTCAGGAGGTCTGGCTTTTGGAACAGCAGCTTCGCCAGTCGTCGCAATTCGTTCGAGGCGGTCACCGAGGAAAGTCGATCCGTTTTCTCTTTCGATCCCGTAATGAGCTTCGCCAGAGTTCGCTGAGCCGCCACGCGCACGCCGCGCGGTTGCGCTTCCGAAAAGGCCGGGAACCACAAGTATGGAATGGCTTCATCGGCGTCGAGAATTCCCAGCACTTCAATCACTGCTGCACGGACGCGATCTTGCGGTGAATCGAGACCTCCCAACAGGGGTGGCACGATCTGTCGGCCCATGCGTGTGAGTGCGATCACCAGCACATCCTGTTGATCAGCCATTTCCGGCTTGCTCATCTGCTTCAAAATCTGTGGCACCGCTCTCGGCCCGGCATTACGCAATTCGCGGATCGCCAGTTCCCGTTGAGTTGGATCACCCACTAATCTCGCGATCAGGCCATCCACAAACGCGGGGTCCTCCGACTGCTTTCGAGCAAGGGCATTAAGCCGTTCGAGCAATTGAGATGACAGCGGCTGCAACTCTTGGATTCGCGCCAGCTTGACGAACTCACCCGTACCATGCTTGTCGCGAATCTTGATCAACAACTCGTCGTCAGGGGCTTCCGAATCAAACCGTTCGAGGTACTTGCGAGCCAAGTCCATGCGTGCCAAATCGACCATCAGCAAAGTACTGGCGAAGAACTCTTCCGGAGTTTTCGGTTCGATGAGGAGCGGGGACGGTTCCGGCGCGGCGACCAATTTACCGGGAGCCGGTGGTTGGGCAGACGACACCGCACCGTGCAGGCACAGGGCTCCACAGGCAAGACTCGCAACAAATACTGGACGAAACCGGGCCATTCGCAGACTCCGCAATCACACGACGACTAGCAAACCGCACTCGGCGGAATGAGCAGCCGTGCAACTACATTCGATTCCAACACCGAGACCAGGCTCGGATGCTACGAACGCACGCAGGGACGAAACAACGACATTTCTCCCTGACTCACACGATTCACCGGACTTGACCGCAGTCGGATCGACCGCAGGGAGGAAGCGAGTCCAACCTGTCCACAGACACAGGCCGCGCAACGCGAGAGTCAAGCATGGCATTCGGATGTCACCGGTCACTCGGGTCGTATCCAAGAAACGACCTAGTCAAACCTTGCCGGTTGGATCGGTGAGTTCGACCTCAAGTGAGCCGTGCTAATTCC
>JAYTXB010001167.1:0-2950 GCA_043743205.1 Schlesneria sp. | reverse complement strand
AGCGCCGAAGCCGGACGCGATTCGAGACGGCTACAAAACGTTGTTTGAACTCGGGGCCGTCAATGACCGTCACGAGTTGACGGACCTCGGGCGAAAGCTTGGACGACTGCCAGTCGATCCACGCATCGCACGCATCGTCTGGGCCGCACGCGATGAGCATTGCCTCTCAGAAATTCTCATCATCGCGTCGGCGTTGGAGATGCAAGACCCGCGCGAAAGACCCCTCGAAAAGCAGCAGCAAGCGGATGAAGCACACAAACAGTTCCTTGACGAAGAATCAGACTTCCTGAGCTACCTCAAGCTGTGGGACTTCTATCACGGGCTGAAGTCTCGGCTGTCGCACAGCCAGTTGCGGAAGGCGTGTCTGCAAAACTTTCTGTCGTGGACGCGGATGCGCGAGTGGGTCGAGGTCCATGCGGAGTTGGAAGAGATCGTGCGCGAGAGCCTCGCGTCGGCGCAATCGGCTCCGCAGAAGGGAGCGATCTCAACCGGAGCGGCGGCGCAGTCCGTCGTTACGAAACCCGTCAACTTGAAGCCCGTGAACTTGAAGAGCGTGCCCGTCGAAGTCGTCTCCAACGAGTGGACGCGCCGGAACGATTTCGGAGCGATTCATCGCGCGCTGTTGACCGGATTCTTGTCGAGCATCGCGATGCGGACGGAGACGAGCGAGTACCAAGTGGCCGGTGGGCAGAAGGGTTTCTTGTGGCCCGGCTCGGGACAGGCGAGCAAGAAAACGAAGTGGATCGTCGCGGCGGAACTCATGGAGACGACGCGCCGTTTCCTGCGAACGGTCGCGCGGATCGACCCGAACTGGATCGAACCGTTGGCCGGGCACCTGCTCACACGGACCTACAGCGAACCGGTGTGGGATCGCGAAGGTCTCGCCGTGATGGCCAGCGAAAAGGTCTCGCTGTTCGGACTACTCATCGTCCCGCGCCGACAAGTCCGCTATGGACGGATCGACGCGGCCAAGTCGCGAGAGCTGTTTCTGTGGCAGGGCCTCGTGCATGGCGAGTGGGGCGTGGGGGAAGATTCCAACAGGATCGAGTCGGGGCGTGATGAGTCTGGCCGTGTCCAGCCTGAACGGGATGAAGACGGGCAACGGGTGGATCGCGGTGGCCGAAGTGCCGCCAAACTGGAGCAAGACAACGCCAAACGCAAAGACAAAGGAAGAACCCCTCACCCTAGCCCGCTCCCCTCCAAGGCGAGGGGCGAGGGGACCGAAAGTGCGCCCTCGACCTCTGGTGCGCGTTCTCAATCATCCTCGCGTGGGACGGCACCGATGCCGGAGTTCCTCGTCAAGAACCTCGAACTGATCCAGCGGCTACAAGATTTGGAGTCGCGTTCGCGCAAGGGCAATCTGCTCAAGGAACCCGATGCGCAGTTCGACTTCTATGCGGAACGAATCCCGCCCGACGTGTTGGATGGTGTCCATCTGGTGCAGTGGCTGCGCACCGCTGCTCCCGAAGTGCGGCAGCGGCTCATCATGACCGATGCCGATGTTCTCGAAGCGGGGGCGGTCCCTTCGACGAAGGAGGCGTATCCCGACTTGGTCCAGATGCGCGGGCTGTCGCTGCCGCTCGCCTATCGTCACGACCCCGGTGGCGTTGAGGACGGCGTGACCGTCACCGTGCCGCAAGAGGGCTTGAACCAACTCGATGGCGAGCGATTGGGATGGCTCGTGCCGGGACTGATCGAAGAGAAGATCGCGGCGCTGCTCAAGTCACTGCCGAAAGATTTGAGACGGTCGCTCGTGCCGATCCCAGAGACGGCGGCGCGCGTGGCGCAGGTCGTTCGGTTCGGGGAAGGCTCGGTGGCGGAAGCGATGGCTCGCGCGATCGAGCAGATCACCGGTGTCTCCGTGCCGCGCGATGAACTGCGCGAAGACCGGCTACCGTACTTCCTACGGATGCAGATTCGCGTGACGGATGCGGAGGGGAAAACGCTCGCCATGGGACGCGATCTGGTCGAGATGCGGAAGACGTTTGGAGGTTCGGCGGCCAGTAGCTTCTCGTCGATGGAAGACGTGCGTTGGAGTCGTGATCGGGTCACGACGTGGGACTTCGGCACGTTGTCGCCTGAGGTCAATGTGGTGCGCGGTGGCGTCGTACTCAAGGGCTATCCGACGCTGATCGACAACGGCATCGACACGGTCTCACTGCGATTGGTCGATGCCCCCGCGCGAGCCAGTCACGAGCTGCGGTTCGGTGTGCGGCGACTGCTCGTGTTGGCCGCCGGGAGAGAACTCAAACAGCATGTCGATCATCTGCCGCAACTCAACAACTGGACCCTCCTCTCGAAGACGTTCCCGCAGCCGTTTCCGTTTCGCCAGCAACTGACCGAGTTGTTAGCCGACCGCGCGTATCTGTCCGAATCCAAGTTGCCTCGATCGGACGATGAGTTCCGCGCGTGTCTGCGTGCGGGATCGCAGCGACTCGGCACGGCGGTGAGTGAGGTCACGCAGTTGCTCGCGCCGCTGTTCGTGAACTTCTCCGAAATCCGCAAGACGTGGGAGAAGACGGCGTCTCCGCAATGGCAACCGACACGGCAGGATGTACACGCTCAACTGGGACAACTCTTCCTGCCGGGCTTTCTCGTCCGGACGCCCTGGCCGTGGCTGCAACAGTTTCCGAGGTACTCAAAAGGGATCGTGATCCGTCTGCAAAAGTTGACCAGCGGAGCCGGACCGCGCGACCTGCAACAGTTGCCTTCGATCGCCCCTTACTGGCAACGCGGCATCACACGCATGAAACAGCATCGCGAACGACAGCTCTACGACCCCGAGTTGGAAGCGTATCGCTGGATGACCGAAGAGTTCCGCGTCTCACTCTTTGCGCAGGAGTTGAAGACGGCCGTGCCCGTGTCGGAGAAGCGGCTCGACCAGCAGTGGGCACGCGTCGCGGAGTGAGGAACGATGCCGCAATTACTGTCAGACTTTAGGCGAGTCGGT
>JAYTXB010001166.1:0-8153 GCA_043743205.1 Schlesneria sp. | reverse complement strand
TTACCTCGTCATCATTTCGTACCTGACCGCCACGATGGCGATTGGGTTGTGGGTGGGGAGTTATGTTCGGAGCGGGTCCGACTTCTTTTTAGCGGGACGTTCGCTGCCGTGGTGGGCCATCGGGATGTCGCTGGTAGCGACCGACATTGGCGGGACGGACCTCGTCGGTGTCGGCGGTGACTCGTACCGCTATGGCATGGTGATGGGAAACTTCGAATGGATCGGGTGTGTTCCCGCGATGTTGGTCGCGGCATTCGTCTTCATCCCGCATCTGTGGCGTTGCCAAGTGACCACGATTCCCGAGTACCTCGAACGGCGTTTCAATGTGCAATTGCGATCGTCGGTCGCGGCCGTGTGGCTGGTGCTGATGGCCTGCAATTTGGGGGTGATGTTGCTGGCGTCGGCAAGGTTCATGAGTGAACTTGCGAAGTGGGACGTGACGCTGTCGATCTTGGGGATCGCGGTGTTGGTCGGCATCTACACGTGGTCGGGTGGACTGGGGGCCGTCGTGTACACGGACGTGCTGCAAGGGATCATCATGATCGGCGGCTGCCTGATGATCGTGGCGGTCGGCATCAATGACTTGGGCGGCGTGGAGCCGTTCATCGACAAGGTCCATGCGGCGGTCCATGTGAAACAGAGCAAGGCCAATGCACAGTCTGCTCTCATAAGGAATGATCGAACTCACACAACGAGTGCGCAGGCCAAAGAGCAGCTCGCCCAAGCCACGGCCCGTGAGTCGGAGTATCTCTCGTTGGTGCTGCCGGTCGATACGAAGTCACCCGGTCCTTGGCCCGCGATTTTGTTTGGATTGGCGTTGGTGGTGAGTCCCGGTTATTGGATCGGCAATCAGTGCATCGTGCAGAGATCGCTCGGTGCGAAGTCGGAGTACGAGGCGAAGGCGTCCTATGTTTACGGGGCGTTACTCAAGGGACTGATTCCGTTCCTCGTGGTCATTCCGGGACTGATCGCGCTGGTGAAATTTCCGGACATTCCCGTCGATCAAACGGGGGGCGCGTTGCCGTTGCTCGTGGGAAAATTGCTGCCCGAAGGGTTCCGAGGAATCTTTGTGGCCGCGTTTCTGGCGGCACTCATGTCGAGTGTCGATTCGTACTTGAATTCGGCTACGACAATCTATGTGAACGACTTCTATCGTCGGTTCTATCGGCCTCACGCCGATGAAGGTCAGATGCTGTTGATCGGTCGCTGGACGACCGTCGGGTTTGTGCTGTGGGGCGTCTACTTCGCGTTTCAGATGATGTCGTTCGGACAGAGCGTCTACAGCCTGTTTCAGACGTTGATGTCGTTCGTGGTCGGGCCGACGTTGGGAGTCTTGCTGGCGGGCATGCTGTCGTCGCGCACGGCCTCGGAAGGGGCTCTCGTGGGATTCTTCGCGGGCCTGTTCACGTCGGTCAGTCTGTTCACGCTGAACCTTCCCGGCGTGCAAGTGTGGCTCGACATGCCGCCGCTGTTTCGACTCGACGCACCGTACCTCTACTACTCGATCTGGGCCTTCCTCGCGACGATCAGTATGACGGTTGTCTTCAGCTACTTCGCTCGCCCCGATGGACCGGAGCAGACCCGCTACTCAATTTGGGAGTGGCGGGAAGAAGGAGGTGCCGCATGACCGTGCTGCATTGGATTGGAGACACGCTGCGCAGCCAACTCTTGCTGGTGCCACTCTCCGTCGCGCGTTGGTTGTTCTTGGGACTGCTGCTGGCCCTGATGGCGTGGGTCGTGCAGTTGCCGTCGTCGGAGACGACTCCCCCCGATCGCAAATCCGCGTGGTATGAAGACCTCAAGGTCTGGGCTTGGGTCGCGCTGATGTTTCAGGTCTTGATGTACAGCCTGTTCTGATTCCAATCAAAACCTCCGAAGTCTTCAGAGACTTCGGAGGTTTGTTGCATTTCTGGCGCGGCTCCGTCTCATCCGCGTTGCTCATTCCTCATCGGTCGCTGCTCGTCGCTGGCGAGACAACTCTGCCCAACAGGTTGTGCCGAGGCTGCGGCGCGTTCCGGTTGAAGTTGTTGTGCTGCGATCAGCCGCACCCTGCTGACTGTTCTTAAGCAAAGCAACTTCACGTTGTGCATCCATGACCTGTCTCATCTGGTGTCGATCAGCGGGCCGGAACGTTGCTAAGGTCGAACACCCCTGAATTGATTGTGGCTGCGACGGGAAACTTCCGATCGCGGCCGTTTTCGTTTTCAGCCAGCGACGTTTCACCGGAGCCTTTCTACCGGACAACATCAATCGTGAGGGCTTGGTGAACCGGGTGCCGTGAGGCCCCGGACGGGGAGATGAAGATCCGAGGCCTCACGGCACCCGGCATCACTTCGATGCGTGCGTCCACCGTAGCTGTCACCGCGAGTCACTCCGATTCGCCTCTGTCAAAAAAAACGGCTCTCCGCCATTTCTGTTGGCCCGCAGAAATCAGCCGCAGGGCGCTAGCCCCGGTTAAGCGAAATCGAACCGGGGCTAGCGCCCTGCGGCTGATGTACCACAAGAATCAACACGAATGGCGGTGAGCCATTATTCTTTAATTAGAGCGTTCCAGTCTTACCGAGGATCGCGTCCGTCAGGGCCACGTACTGTCGGACGCGATCCGAGACGATGCCAAGGCTCTTCACCCAGAAGTCGGGTTTGCTCAGATCGAAGCCGAGCGTGGACTTCACCGCCTCTTCGGCATCCTTGCAGCCGGTGGCAAGCAGCAACTTGCGGTAGGTCTCGGAGAACTCCGCCCCAGCATCTTGCCCAACGGCATACACCCCCATCGAAAGCAGATATCCAAACGTGTACGGGAAGTTATAGAACGGCAAACCGGTGATATAGAAATGGAGCTTTGAGACCCAGAAGTGCGGGTTCCACCCCCCGTCGGCCAGCACGTCGAGATAGGCCGTTTTTTGAGCCGCTTCCATGAGCGAGTTGAGTTGGTCGGTCGTCAGTTCACCCTTGATCCGTTGCTTGTGAAAGTTGTCTTCAAAAATGAAGCGGGCGTGAATGTTCATGAGAAACGCGACGGCATCGCCCAGCATGCCGTCGAGCATCGACAGTCGCTCGTAATCGGAGCGCGCTTGTTGCAGACGCCGCTCGCCCAGCACGGCCTCGGCGAATGTTGAGGCTGTCTCGGCGAGATTCATCGGGTAGTCCTGCAAGAAGACCGGCTGATCGCGCAGCACCCACGAGTGATAGGCGTGGCCGAGTTCATGCGCGAGCGTGCTCATGCTGTCGGCACTATTCGTGTAAGTCATGAAGATGCGCGACTGCTTCGCCGTCGGGAAGCCGGTGCAGAAGCCCCCCTGATGCTTGCCCGGTCGGTTCTCGGCCTCGATCCAGCCTTGTGTGAGAGCCATCTTCGCGAAGTCGCCGAAGTCGGGGCTAAAGGCGTGAAAGGCGTCGATGATTTGTGAGCAGGCGTTGGGGTATGTGATCTCATCCGTCGCCCCCGCTCCGGGCAGTTGCGGGAGCGGTGCGGTCAGATCGAACCACGCCAGCCGATCGACTCCGAGCAACCGCGCCTTTGCCGCGAAGTAGTCCTTCAAGACACCTTTCCCAGCCGTGATCGTGGACCACATCGCATCGAGCGTCTCGCGCGTCATGCGGTTGAGCCGCAGTGGTGCTTCCAAATGATCCTTCAGCCCGACATGACGGTACGTGGTCAGTCGCGTTCCCGAGATGTGATTGAGCGCCTCGGCACACGAGTCGGCGACCGTGGCCCACGCTCCGTCGGCGGCGAGGAAGTTGTTCTCGCGAACGGTGCGCTGCGGCGAATCGAACTGCACCTGACCGGGCGACCGCGAAACCAGTTTGCCCTTTTCCTGCACGGTCACTTTGAGCGATCCCGACAACTGATCGAACAGCCTTCCCCAAGCGTGGAGGCCATCGACCGCCAAGTCGGCTGCGAGAACCTCCTGCGCCTTGGGCAATCGCAACGCCGCATTCTTTCGGCGCGTCACGAGGAAGTATTCGTTGCGCTTCAATTCGGGAGAGGCTGACAAGAGTCCGGCGAAGTCCGCATCGGTTGACTCCTTCAACGCGAACTCGATATTCGTCGCGATCTGCTCCCGATGCGGCGTGAGCGTCGCCAACTCCGCCTGCAACTGATGGTACTGCTTGCACTCGGCGTCAGCGGCCATATAGCACTCGACCAGCGCCTTGAGGTCCGTGGCTTGAGCGTCGAGCCGCTCGTACTCGGCAATCAGCGCGACCCAGCGCGAGACGCTCGCCGTTTGAGCGTCCACTGCGGGCAACATGTTTGTCGCCGTCGCGAACTGCGCCAGCTTGGCCTTGAAGAGATCGAGTTGCTCACGAAAGCCGGTCGTCGTCGGCGCGGGAGACAGCGATGCCAAATCCCAAGTCAGAGGGAATGCGGGGGCAGACATAAAACGAAACTTTCCATCAAAGTTGCGAGGCGAGGATCGGGTTTGGTTTGAGTTTCAGAGGATCGATTCGAGTGTTCAGGCACACTTCCGAAGTCTCCCAAGACTTCGGAAGTGTTGAGACGTTCAGTCCCCTTGCAACGTCAGGACCAAGGAGCGCTGGCCACCGTGATTGCGGTGTTCGCAGAGATAAATTCCCTGCCACGTTCCCAAGCAAAGGCGACCGTTGTGAACGGGGATGGTGATCGAGTTTCCGAGCAGTGCGGACTTCACGTGAGCGGGCATGTCGTCCGGTCCCTCGCACGTGTGGATGTAAGGAAAGTCTTCGGGAGCGATCGCATTGAACGAGGACTCCAAATCGCGTGGGACATCGGGATCCGCGTTCTCATTGATTGAGACCGAAGCCGACGTGTGTTGGATGAAGACGTGCAGCAGTCCGACTTGCAGCGAGGCCAGTTCGGGAAGTGCTTCAACCACCTGCCGCGTGATGAGATGAAAGCCGCGCCGAAACGCAGGGAGCGTCAGACGATGTTGGTGCCACGGCATGTCCGTCGTTACTCCGTTCGTGTGGGCAAACCGCCCGTTGCAATTTGACGCTTAAAGTAACTCGCCGCGTGAGCGAGGTGCTTTGTCTCAATGATTGTCTCTCTCTGCCGTCCCTTGCTCACGCGGCGGGTTACTTTGTTTGCGGGCTGCTGAGCTGGCCCACTTGCTGGCCCTGCCATCTCAACCAGTGATCGGCCAGCACGATGGCGACCATCGCTTCGGCCATCGGGATGAATCGTGGCAGCAGGCACGGGTCGTGACGGCCTTTGGTTTTGATCGTGGCTGATTCGCCGAGGCTCGTCACGGTCGGTTGTTCGAGCGGAAGACTGCTCGTCGGTTTGACAGCCGCACGCAAGATGATGGGCAAGCCAGTGGTGATGCCGCCCAACATGCCACCGTGTCGGTTGGTACTGGTCGTGATCCCCGCGTGGCCGTCGCGCGGGTGAGCCTCATCCGGCACGAAGTGATCGTTGTGTTGGCTCCCGCGCATCGTCACGCAGCCGAACCCGATGCCGTACTCGACACCCAATACAGCGGGGAGTGAGAAGAGCGCCTTGGCGAGATCGGCCTTGATCTTGTCGAACACCGGTTCGCCGAGTCCTGCCGGAATGTTCGTCGCCACGATCTCCGCCGCGCCGCCAATCGAGTCCCCTTCTTTGCGAACCTGCTCGATCAGCTCAATCATTCGCGCGGCAGCGGCCACGTCAGGGCAGCGGACAATGTTTGGCTCACCATTCGGCAACGTCTCAACCTGTTGCAGCGTGATCGCGGCGGCGTCAGCGATGTTCGCCTTGATGTCGCCCACTTGAGTGACATAGCCAATGACTCGCCCGTCAAACGCTTGCTGGAGAATCTTCTTCGCCACGACACCTGCCGCCACGCGCACGGTTGTCTCGCGAGCACTCGATCGCCCGCCGCCGCGATAGTCGCGAAAGCCATACTTAGCATCGAAGCTGAAGTCGGCGTGACCCGGTCGGTAGACATCCTTGATGTTGCCGTAGTCCTTGCTGCGCTGGTCCTGATTGCGAATCAAGATGGCGAGACTGGTCCCAGTCGTGCGGCCCTCGAAGAGACCGGACAAAATCTCGGGAGTGTCCGACTCATCGCGCTGCGTGACAATGTGACTCTGCCCCGGTCGCCGCCGATTGAGATCGACGAGCAGGTCTTCCACGCTGAGAGCGATTCCGGACGGAACGCCATCAATGATGACCACATTCGCCGGCCCGTGGCTTTCGCCCGCCGTCGTGATTCGAAACGCCTGTCCAAATGAGTTACCTGCCATGATGCGACCGATTGTAGAAGAGGCTGCTGGAAACCGAAACTGGACCATGTTCCAAAGGGAAGGCTGGTCGTGGCTTCGGATCACCAAAAAAAGTGAATGACAGGAACATTGTGGAGTAAGAAAATGAAGACCAGAACGAGCGTTCACCGCGACTTTCGATGGCGAACGCCTTCCATTTTCTTACCTCCAATTTTCCTGCCATCCGCTTTCTGCGTGGAGGCCGACCGCCAGGTGTTTGAAGGACCACGTTCGATTTGAAATTCGCCCCGGCGTTGCCGCTACCGTCCCACGCTTTGTCCCGATCCGGACTTTTGCTTGAGATCGGCGACGAAACGGACATGTCCTTCACCGAGTGTCTCATTCAGTTCGCGTCGCAGGTTGGCGTTGACGCTGAGCTTTTGTTCGAGCGGCTTGTGGGCGATGTATCTCAGACGCGATTCGTCTTCGGAGGAATCGACGATCAGCACGACATCGGCCTTGCCGGGGTTCTTCTGGATGATGTCGCGGACGCGCTCGATCACACGTTGATCGTGCAGTCCCTTTTGAAATTTGATCCAGACTTGTTTCGTGAACTCTTTCTCGACCTCTTCGAGCGACCACATCGCATCGACGATGACGTTGGGTTCGCGGTTCCGTTTGTCGAGTTTGCCTCGGACGAAGCGGATTTGTTCCGGTTCGACCTTCTCACCCAGTCGCGAGAATTCTTCCGGCCACATGATGCAGCGGACGACGCCGGTCGGGTCTTCAAAGTCGAAGTTGACGTACTTCGAGTGCCCGTTGCGAGACGGCTTTTTCGTCTGCGCCTTTTTGATCGCCGAGACCATCCCGCCGAGGATCACTTGGTCGCCATCGTTCATATCGACGAGTTGCTTGTTCTCGTGCGTCGAGAATTGCTTGATTGTGTCGGACATTTCTGACAGCGGATGTGACGTGAGGAAGAAGCCGAGCGCCTCCTTCTCGAACGCCAACATTTCTCGCTTCGACCACTCGGGAATGTCAGGCAAGTTCGTGGGAGAGGCCGCTGTCGTGGCTGTCGCCGGTACGTCGTCGTCATCTCCGCCGAAGAGATTTTTCTGACCGCGTTGCTTGTCGCGTGCAACGTTTGAGGCCGACTGAACGGCGCGCTCGGTGACAGAGAACATCGCCGCCCGCCGTCCACCCAGACAGTCGCATGCCCCCGCCTTGACAAGCAGCTCGAGAATCCCCTTCGTGACGTGCTTCGGGTCGCAGCGTTCGGCCAGATCGAACAGGCTCTTGAATAATCCGTTCGCCGTTCGCTCAGCCACGATCGCGCCGATCGCTCCTTCGCCCACACCCTTGATCGCTCCGAGTCCAAACGCCAGCTTCTCGCCGTGGACGGTGAACTCGACATCCCCGATGTTGACGTTCGGCGGGAGGATGTCGATCCCCATCCGCCGGCAATCATCCACGTGTTCGATCAGCTTGTCGGTCTCCCCCAGTTCGCACGACAGCAGCGCCGCCATGAACTCGGCCGGATAGTGCGCCTTGAAGTAAGCGGTCTGATAAGCGAGCGCACCGTAAGCGGCGCTGTGCGATTTGTTGAAGCCATAGCCCGCGAACTTTTCGATCATGCCGAACAGTGCGTCGGCCTTGTCGGCGGCGTAGTTGTTCTCCTGCGAACCCTTCATGAACTGTTCGCGGTACTTGGCGATGGTCTCCAATTTTTTCTTGCTGATCGCCTTGATGCACTGATACGACTGCGGCAGCTCGATGCCGCCGAGCCGGTTCAAGATGCGCATGACCTGCTCTTGGTAGACCATCACGCCGTAGGTCTCATCCAAGATCGAATCGACGATGGGATGAACGCTCGGCAGTTTTTCGCGGCCGTTTTTCACGTCCACGTAGGTCATCACCATCCCGCCTTCCAACGGGCCGGGGCGGTACAGAGCCGACGTGGCGACGATGTCGGCGAACTTGTCCGGCTTCAT